>JAURHL010000050.1 GCA_030833305.1 Acidimicrobiales bacterium
GTCTTCGCGCTGAGGTACGCCGCACCAGCCTTGAACTCTTGACCCCAACCGTCGGGAGAGCGACCACCCTCGGGGTAGATGACGAGGCTCCATCCGTCCTCGATGAGATCGCGGATCATGTCCGACGACTTGCGACCGGTCACCTCACGGTCGATTGGAATGGCGTTCAGAGCCAGCGCCGCCATGGTCGCCTTCCATCGTTTGTCGAAGAAATAGTCGGCCGCTGCGGCCACCACCAGCTTCGAGCGCCACGGCTCGGGCACGGCGATGGCCATCACAGCGGTGTCCAGATGCGAGTGATGATTCGGGGTGAAGATCAACGGGGGAGCCTCGTCGAGACGAGCGAGATCGCTCAGTCGATCCGTTCCGTACACCGTCGGGCTGGCGACCCCCTTCACCACCAGTCGCAGAGGACCTTCCACCAATCCGCGACGCACCGCCGACGCGATGGTGCCACGGGCCCACTCGGTGTCGTAGTCGGCGCCGAGGGTCGGTGCGTCGTGCGGGACTTCGACCCCCATGGGTACCGTCGGCGGCAGGTAGGGGAAGCCTCGTTTGTAGTAGCGGCGAGCGATGGGATGGGTGATGCGTTCCACGAGGTCGCCGAACTTGGCCGCTTTGGCCAGGTTGCTCGGCTTCCAGGGGGCGTCGTCGCGGCGGGCCATCATCGACTCACGAAACGTCGGCCACCATCAAGGGCGGCGCATGGAGATGGGTGATGGTCGGGCTGCGACCGACGACGTCGCTGGCGATCTCGAGGGCGTCGTCCATGGTGGAGGCGGGAACGAAACCGAGACGTCGCACGGTCTTGGGGTCGCCGCCGACCACGATGATTCGTCCGCAGTGTTGCAGGGCATGGCTGCCCCAGTACCACATGTAGAACGGATGAACGCCGTGGTAGGCGTACGTGGTGCGGTACAGGTGGCGGTACCACTCGTCCTCGGCGTACTGCTTCTCCCACTTCTGCGACATCACGTGCGGATCGGTGGTGTCGGCGAGCACCTGCTCGAAGAAGTCGATGTACGACGGATGATGAACGGGGTGGAACTCGGGTCGCGTGGGGTGGGTCATGATGATGACTCCGCCCTCGCGCACCAGGGGCATGCCTCGGTACATGTTGAAGTAGTACCCGAGTCCCATGCACATCACCAGGATCGGATTCATGATGGAGTGCACGTTGTACGGGCTGATGTAGGGGATGCCGAGGGTGAGGATGTCGGTCTGACCCTTCACCTCGACGAGCTGCTGCTTGTAGACGTGCTCGGTGGTGATGCGGTGAACCGCCTCCACCTCGCCGGCCTGCACACTGGTCATCTGATGGGGGGCCTCGATGGAATGGAAGATGTTGCGCGCCAGTCGATTGGGAGTGCGCTTCAGTGCCTTGGTGGTGCCGAGGTAGGTCATGCGATCCGACGGCTTCCACTCCCATTCGCGCTTGGCCAGGAACCCGAACGGTGACGGAAAGGTGTCGGTGTTCAAGGTGGTCTCGACCTGGAACACCTTCACGCCACTGTCCAGCAGCACCTTGCCCATGCGCCAGTTGCTCTTGTGCAACTCGCTGCGGTGTTGATCCATGAAACTGCGCGAGTGGATCATCGTTTCGGGATTGTGGTGATGGCGCAACGACTTGTAGGACGCGAGTCCGGTGGCGGTGCTCTTCCAGCCGCCGTCCATGGCCACCAGGTTGATGTTCACGTACACCAACAGATCGCTCTCGGCGGCCCGCTTGTTGATCTCGACGTCCTCGCCGTGCGGCGTGGTGCCGAGATACGCGAGGTTGGCGGGGTCCTCGGCGTCGTGCTGGTACAGCAGTCCACGGGGCGCGAAGGCGTCGTACACGCGGTCACCGACGGCGTGACGCAGCTCGGCTTCGGTCATGCGACGGTGGAGCGCGAGCGCCGAGATGATGTGCACGTCGTCGACGCCGGCCTCGGCGGCCAGGTCGAGCACCGCTTCGATGACGCGCTGGCGGATGTCGGGTCGCTGCATCTTGGGCAACGGAAGGCTGACGTCGTCGAAGGCGATGGTGAGTTTCATTCCCGCGAACAGTTGCGCGGGCAGCGGATCCTGATCGATGGGGTTGAGCAAGGCGTGACGAATGGCTCCGTCGACGTCGTCGATGGCCGGCAGGGGCTCGGGCGCGTAGACAACGCGGCTACGACCGGCGGGCAACTTCTCGAGCGAGAAGTTCTCGCCCCGCCAGAAGAGGATCGGAGGCGTCGAACGGTCGACGTCGAGGACGAATCCGGGACGAGGCATCAGTGGTTCTCCTTCTTGCTTCGACCCGGTCGCAGGTCGAACACGATCTTCACGGCGCCCCGTCGACCGGCGGCGGCCGCATGGGCGATGGCATCCTGGTAATCCTCGAGGCGATACGCCGCCGACACCAGACGCTCGAGGCGGCGTTCCCTCGCGGTTTCGATGGCGAGTTCGAACGTGTGCTTGCTCGTTCCGTCGGGTAGTCGCTCCGTGCCGTAGGTGTACGCGCCGACGATGGCGGTCTCGCGATGCCACAACCCGGTCAGGTCCAACGACACCTCGGCGGGCATGCCCAACAACACGACGCGCCCGCGCGGGCGGGTGAAGCGCAGGCACTCCGCGATGCTCTCGGAGTTGCCGACCGCATCGATGGTGGCGTGCGACCCACCGGTGAGGTGGTCTCCCACGACGTGGCAACCCACTTCGCGTCGCACCGCTCGGGACAGTTCCGCGGCCGGAACCGCCACGTCGGCGCCGAGCGAACGTGCCAGCGCCTGTTGGTGCGGGTAGCGAGCGCCGACGAGGATGCGAACGTTGGGCACGTAGCGACGCAGACCGGCGACGGCGCAGAGCCCCATCGTTCCGGCGCCGAGCACCGCGACCACCGGAGTCTCTCCCCGGGCGAGGGCGGCCGCGACCGCGGGCCAGGTGGCCAACGCGGCGTGAATGCCACCGGCGGCCGGCTCGACGAGCACCGCCTGCTCGTCCGACATCGAATCGGGGATGGAGTGCAATTGACTGTCGTGCGCGATCAATTCGGTGGCCCATCCACCACCGGTGGAATGGCAAAAGCCCGTCTGGATTCCGGGCTCGAGGCAACCGCTCACCAAATGGGCGTAGTCGTCGCCGTCGCCGGGGGCGGCACCGTCGAAGGGAAGAGGCAATCCGCGCGACGCGTGTCCGAGCACCGGTTCGAGCACCACGCGTCGTCCGTCGTCGCAGTCGGCCACCACTTCGTGGCCGGGCACGAAGGGGAACGACACCCAGTCGTCGAAGTACGTGGAGGCGTGACCCTCGACGAGCGACAGATCGCTTCCGCAGATTCCGGTGAGACGCGGCGTGATGCGATGCCAGCCGTCGACACCGGGCAACGCGGGAGCGTCGCCGTCGACGAGTGACAGGGGTCCGAACTTGGCGGCCCCGAAGGCACTGACGGGACTGACCAATCGGGCCACGGCGAACTTGCCGGTCTTGCGCGAGATACGAAGAGCCTTCATCGATCGCTCCGTCGCGTTCCGATGCGTCCGCCGCGGGTCGTGAACCGTTTCTGTTCACCGTCGGACAGTCGGGGTCCGATGGGCAACAACGGTCGGGGCCCGCCCTCGGCCTTCTCCCAGTTCTCGACGAGCCAACCGCGTTTGCGGGCGATGGCGGCCAGGCGGGTCTCGGGGTTGACGGCCACTGGGAAACCCACGGCCTCGAGCATGGGGAGGTCGCTGCTGGAGTCGGCGTAGGCGAGCGACTCCTCGAGGCGCAACCCCTCGGCCGCGCAGTAGTCGGTCAGGACCTGGGCCCGCGTCTCACCAGTGGGTGGCACGCGCGACAGTTCGCCCGAATACGTGCCATCGGGCCGTACCGTCATCTCGGCGGCCACGATCTCGTCGAACAGCGGACGCAGACCCTCGACCGCGAAGCTCATGGCTCCGGTGATGAGGATGGTGCGGTGACCCAGGGCGCGGTGCTCGCGCACGCGTCGCAGGCCGGCAGGGAAACTCTTGGTCATGATCAGTTGCGCCAACAACTCGCGGGCGTCGGCGTCGATCTGCTCGACCGGAGCATCCTCATACCGGCGGTAGAAGTAGCGCAGGAAATCCGAGCGATCCTTGCGATCCATCGACAGCAACGACGGGGCTTCGCGAAGGGTGCGCACCAGATAGCGCAGGCGTTCGGGGGAGTTGAGGCGACGCGTGGCCAACCACGAATAACTCTCGACCACGTTGCTGGCGATCAGGGTGTTCTCCAGGTCGAACGCGGCCACGTGGCGACGAGGATCGAGGACCTGCTTGCGCAGGCGTTCGGCGCGATCGACGACGGTCTTGCCGGGCGTGGTCTTGACGCGACTGTGCAACACGATCGACGGCAGGTGGATGGTGGAGATGTACGTGGGCCAGTCGACGACCCGCGGGTCGACGCAGAAGTTCGCCCGGTCGACGTCGTCGAGTCGATCGTGGATGGAGAGCAGATTGTCGACCGAATAGATGGCCTCGCACTCGGTGTACAGGCCGTACAACTCGACGTACTCGAGCGCGCGTTCGACGTCGTTGCGACGATCCTCCAACTTGGCGGACCATTCCGCTTGGGTTCCCCGCAAGGGGAGGGCCTGCAGAACCTTCTCGCCGCGGGTGATGAGGGTCTTGGCGCGGGTGAGTTGCTTCTCGACGGTTCCGCGGCCGGGGAACTTCCAATCGGGCACCACGATGGGCTGGCCCTGCGAGTCGTAGATGGGGTGTTCGGTGAACCAGTCGCGAACGTTGTCGACGAGGGTGCGGTACTTCAGCGGGTTCGTCGATCCCGAGGCGACCTGGGTGATCGCGGGAGCCTCGGCGGGTCCGAGTGCGGCCACGGCGATGATGGCGGCCACCACGATGTCGACGGGAATGACGTCGACGGTTCCCTCGGGCACGCCGGGGAACTGGTCGAGCAGACCTCGCGCGTACGAGATGATGACCGGTTCGGCCATGCGGAAGCCGCGGATCCAACCCGGCGACGGCTCGGCGAGAGCGGACTCGATGATCGAGGGTCGCACGATGCTCACCGGCACCGCGCCTTTCGACTCGGTGAGAGCTTGTTCGCCGAGGGCCTTCGTGAACGCGTAGGCGTCGGGCCATCCGACGCTGGCCGCACGGGTGCGACCGGCTTCGACCAGTCGATCCTTCACCCACTTCTCGCGCAGTTGCTCGGTCTTTTCGGCCAGTGCCGGCGCTCCGGCGGCGCCGAGTTCGGCGCGAGCCTGCGTGCGGAAACGCGCGAGGTTCTCGGGCTGGCGACTGGCGGCCTCGGCGTCTCCGCGCAAGCGACGCGCCGCCGACACCTCGGTGCGCCAGTTCAATCCGATGTCGAAGGGACCGGCGCTCACCAGTTCCTCGGGAGCGGTGCCACGGCGATTGCCCGCGACGTAACAGGTGCTGACCGCCACCAGATGGGGGAACGTTCCGTCGGCGCGCGGACCGTGCTCGTTCAGCAGATTCGCGATGCGCGTCGGACCGAGCAGGTTCACCTCGACGGCGCTGTCGAGCGGGGAGTCGAACGACACACTGGCGGCCGAGTGAATGATGACGTCGCAGGATGCGAACGTGGCGCGGTCGGTCTCGTTCAAGCCCAGACCGTCGGTGCCCACGTCGCCGGCCACCACCGACAGACGACGCGCCATCGTGGCGTCGAAGTCCGCGCCCAACTCGGCGCGCAGTCGATCGAACGCGTTGTTCTTCAGGATCTCTTTGCGCACGCGATCGGCCGCCGAGGTGCGACGACCGTTGCGTACGAGAACCACCACGTCGCATCCGGGCACGCTGCGCAGAAGGCGCTCGACGAGTGCCGTGCCCACGAAACCGGTGGCGCCGGTGACGGCGATGCGTTGTCCGGACAGGCGGTCGGCGATCACGCGCCCATTGAAGCACAATTCTCTACCAAATGGTAGAGAAAGGTCACGGATTTTGGTAGGAAGTGCTCCATGGCTCGTCAGACCCGTCAAACGATCCTGGATGTGGCGGGGAATCTGTTCGGAAACCGGGGTTTCGACGCGGTCAGTCTGGACCAGATCGCCGCCGAGGTGGGGGTGGCCAAACAAACCGTCCTGTATTGGTTCTCGACCAAGGACGAATTGGTCCAAGAGGTGCTGGCCGAGACCGCGGTGGAGTTGACCGTGGTGGTGGAAGCGGCCATCCGTTCGGCACCCGACGACCCCCTCGATCGCATGGAGGCGGTGGTCAAGGCGGTGTTCCGACCGGCGGTACGTCGTCCGTCGTTGCTCGGTCTGGTGCGTGAGATCAGTCGCCTGCCATCGGAGTCGTCGGAACGATTGACGGACTCACTGCGACCCCTCGTCGAACGCGCGGTGAACTGGATGAAGGCCGAGATGGATGCCGGGCGATTGCGCCGCGCCGATCCCGGCCTGATCGTGGCCCTCGCCTACGCCACCGTCACGGGGATCGCCACCGAACCCGAGGCGTTGCGGGTCGTCGGCTGGAACGCCGACATCGCCGGTCTTCGTCGTCTGCGCGACGAACTCGTGGATTTCCTGCGCGCCGCGCTCGCGCCACGTTGACGCGCGGGAGATGATCAGCGCGCGGTGTTGCGTCGTCGACGTGAGTGGCGTTCGACGGCCAGATTCACCAGACGATCGACGAGTTCGGGATACGAGACGCCCGAGGCTTGCCAGAGTTTGGGATACATGGAGATCGGCGTGAACCCCGGCATGGTGTTCACCTCGTTGCACAGAAAGCCACGGCCCTCGGGCTCGTAGAAGAAGTCCACGCGGGCGAGACCTTCGCAGCGCAACGCGGCGAACACGCGCAACGCGAGTGCGCGCACCTCCGCACCGCGCACGTCGTCGAGGTCGGCCGGGATCACCAGGCTCGCCCCGTCGGTGACGTACTTGTCCTCGTAGTCGTAGAAGTCGTTGCCCGGGATGATCTCGCCGGCCACGCTGGCTTCGGGGTCGATGTTGCCGAGCACCGCCACCTCGATCTCGCGACCGACGATGGCCTCCTCGCACACGATCCATTCGTCGTAGGCGAGGGCGGTCCGCGCGGCGACGGCGAACTCCTCGGTCGTGGACACCTTGGCCACGCCCACCGAGGAGCCCATGTTCGCGGGTTTCACGAACAGCGGCAGCCCGAGTGACGTGGCGACCTCCTCGAGGCGGGACGGGGTCACCTCGTGCTCGCGAAGCGCCACGAACCGGGGCTGCGGGATGCCGAACGACGACAGCACGTTCTTCGCCATGGCCTTGTCCATCGACACCGCACTGCCGAGCACGCCGGTGCCGACGTACGGCAAGTCGAGCAATTCGAGCAAACCCTGAATGGTTCCGTCCTCGCCGAGCGGACCGTGCAACAGGGGCATCACGACGACGGGTCCGGTGGAACCCGCCGCCTGGAGCACCGGGGCGGAGGAAACCTCGCGACCGATGGCATCGAGTCGGGCGGGAAGTTCGTCGGGTCCACGATCGAGCGCCGCCATGGCTGCTTCGGCGAGGTGCCAACCTCCACCGCGATCGATTCCGATGGCGAGGACGTTGTAGCGGTCGCGGTCGACGGCCCGCAGAACGTGAGCGGCGGTGACGCAGCTGACGTCGTGCTCGGCGGATTGCCCCCCGAAGACGACGATCAACGTCGTGCGCGCGGTGCCCGCTCCCGAATCGTCCACGTCCCGAACATACAGGTCGGTCGGGGGTGGGGCGTGAGCACTACGATCGACCTCGTATGTCCTCCGAACGCAACATCACCCACGATGCCCGTTTCTTGACCCATCACGCCCTGCGCATCAAGGGATTCGCCAAGAGCGAGACCCTGGCCGAGATGACCGCGCTCGAGCACGCCGAGATCGAGCGGCATCTGGCCGACCTCGCGGCCGCGGAATGGGCCATGTTCCGCGAGGCGCGCTCGTTGTGGCAGTTGACCCCCACGGGCAAGGCCGAGCATCCCAAGGTGTTGGCCGCCGACGTCGCCGCGGTCGATCTCGGTGCGATGAAACCGCACTATCACGAGTTCCTCGAGTTGAACACCGCCTTCAAGACGCTGTGCGGAGACTGGCAGTTGCGCGACGGTGCGCCCAACGACCACTCCGACGCGTCCTACGACAAGAAGGTCGTGAAACGCTTGGTCGACCTGCACGGGGACGCGGCACCGGTGGTGACCAACATGAGTGGCATTCTCGGACGGCTGTCGCCGTACGTGCCGCGTCTGGCCGGCACGTGCGAGGCGGTCGTCGCGGGGCAGACGAACATGTTCACGGGGGTCATGTGCGGTTCGTTCCACGACGTCTGGATGGAACTGCACGAGGACCTAATCCTCTCCCAGGGCATCGATCGTGCGGCGGAAGGTTCCTTCTGATGGCTCGCTTCGGGCGCGTGATCACCGCAATGGTGACGCCCTTCAATGACGACGGTTCGCTCGATCTCGACGGTGCGCGCGCCCTCGCCAGATGGCTCGAGGCCAACGGCAACGATGGTTTGGTGATCGCCGGCACCACCGGTGAAGCGCCGGTGCTCACCGACGACGAGCGATTGAGTCTCTTCGCCGCGGTGATCGAGAGCGTCTCCATCCCCGTCATCGCGGGGACCGGTACCAACGACACCTTGCATTCGATTCACATGACCAAGGAGGCCACCAAGCTCGGGGCCGCCGGGATCCTGGTGGTATGCCCGTATTACAACCGTCCGCCTCAAGCGGGCATCGAGGCCCACGTTCGCGCGGTGGCGGATTCCACCGGCTTGCCGATCGTCGTGTACGACATCCCCGTGCGTTCGGGGCGCAAGATCAACACGCCCACGTTGCTGAAATTGGCCGACGAGGTGCCCAACGTGCTGGCTCTGAAGGACGCGGCCGGCAACCCGGCCGAGACCGCCAACGTCATCAATCAGGCTCCGGCGGGCTTCGAGGTGTACAGCGGCGACGATGGGCTGACACTTCCGCTGATGGCCGTGGGCGCGGTCGGTGTCATCGGTGTGGCGACGCACTGGTCGGCCGTCGACCACCAGGAGATGTTCGCGCGATGGCACGCCGGAGACACGGCCGGGGCGCGGGCCGTGAACGCGCGACTGCTCGAGAGCTTCGCTTACGAGACCGGTGACGATTCACCGAATCCGATTCCGAGCAAGGTGATGATGAACATGCTCGGGGTGCCGGTCGGGCAGTGTCGCCTGCCCATGGGGCCGCCGGCCGATTTCGTCGCCGAACGGGCGAAGAAGGTGTGGGCGAATCTTCAGGCGGCCCGATCGAAGGGCATCTGATGCCGCATCCGGTGCGGGTGGTTTTCCTCGGGGGACTGGGCGAGATCGGTCGCAACTGCATGGTGATCGAGCAGGACGACAAACTGCTCCTCATCGATTGCGGGCTGATGTTCCCCGATGTCGACATGCACGGCATCGATCTGGTCCTGCCCGACTTCACCTGGTTGCGCGAGAACGCCGACCGGGTGGTGGGGTGCGTGGCCACGCACGGGCACGAGGACCACGTCGGGGCGTTGCAGTTCCTGTTGCGCGAGTTGTCGTTCCCGGTGTTCGGTTCGGCGGTCACGTTGGGACTGGCACGTAGCCGAATCGAGGAGGCCGGGCTGCTCGGTCGCACCGACCTGGTGGTGGTGCGAGACGGAGAACGTCGCATGATCGGCCCCTTCGACGTGGAGTTCATCCCCGTGACGCACTCGGTGCCCCACGCGTTCGCGGTGGCGGTTCACACTCCGCAAGGGGTCATCTTGCACTCGGGCGACTTCAAGCTCGATCTCACGCCCGTCGACGGTCGTCGTACCGATCTGGCCCGCATCGGCGCCATCGCCAGCACCGAGGGTGTGCGCCTGTTGCTGTGCGACTCGACGAACGCCGAGGAGCACGGTCACGCGCCGAGTGAAACGAGCATCGGCGCCGTGTTGCGGGCCTTGTTCCACGAGCACCGTGATCGACGCATCATCACCGCGTCCTTCGCCAGCCACATTCATCGAGTTCAACAGATCATCGACGCCGCCGTGGACACCGGACGCAAGGTGGCCACCGTGGGTCGGTCGATGCAGAAGAACGTGCGCATGGCGCGCGACCTCGGGGTGTTGAGGGTTCCCGACGACACCCTGATCGACATCGAGCAAGCCGCCGATTTCCCTCCGCACAAGGTGTGCGTGATCTCCACCGGCAGTCAGGGCGAACCCATGTCGGCGCTGTCGTTGATGGCCCGTGGTGACAGCAAGCTGCTCGAGGTCGGTGAACACGACACGGTCATCTTGTCCAGCCACGCCATTCCGGGCAACGAGTTCAACGTGACGCGCGTGATCGACGGGCTGTTGCGCGCCGGAGCCGAGGTGGTGCACTCGGGCATCGCCGACGTTCACGCCACCGGACACGCCCAAGCCGACGAACTGAAGACCTACCTGTCCATCGTGAAGCCCGAATGGTTCGTGCCCGTGCACGGTGAGTACCGCCACCTGGTGGCGCACGCCAAACTCGGCGAACTGATGGGCGTGCGTCGCGACCACATCTTGTTGTGCGAGGACGGTGACGTGCTGGAGTTGTCCGACGACGGCTTGATCGCCTCGGGCCGGGTGCCCGCGGGCATGTTGTACGTCGACGGCATCGTGGGCGACGTCGGACAAGGCGTGTTGCGCGATCGTCGGGTGCTCGCCGAGGAAGGCGTGGTGGTGGTGATCGTCACCGTGGACACCTCGACGGGCAAGGTGCTCACGGGTCCCGAGATCATCACCCGTGGTTGGGTGTACGCCCCCGAGGCCGAGGATCTGTTGGACGAGGCCTGCGACGCGGTGGCCGCGGCGGTGGAGAAGGCCCTGGCCGAGGGCGTCCGCGATCCCGAGGGTCTGGAGAAGGACGTGCGCCGTGCGGCGGGCAAGTTCGTGTCGGAGCGCACCAAGCGCCGACCGATGATCGTGCCCGTCGTCATGGAGGTCTGATCCCGTGCGACGCGCGCGTCTGGTCGGGGCGTTGCTCGCGGTGTCCGGCGCGGTTCTGGCGGCCTGTGGCGGGGGTGGCGAGGGGTCGGCGACTCCGGCGTTGCGCGTCGATCTGATCGAGCCGGCGCTCGACGCGGTGGAGGAGACACTCGGGGACTCCACGACCTACTTCGAGGTGAACGCCACGCCGTTGGTCGTCAACGTGTTCGTGGCCGTCGAGGGTGCCTCGGTCGTGCAATACATCTACGACGGCGAAG
>JAURHL010000051.1:0-8199 GCA_030833305.1 Acidimicrobiales bacterium
CGGACAGAACAATGGCAATCAACAACATTTGGGTTTTCGCTCAGGTTTCCAACGGTGCGCCCACCTCGGCATCGCTCGAACTCGTCACGAAGGCGCGCAGCCTCGGTGGTTCGGTCGGCGTGTGGGTCGCCGGTGACGGCTCGGCCGTCGCCGCGGCGCTCGGCGCGCACGGTGCGACCAAGGTCTACGGCGTCGACTACGGCAGCAATCTCGCCGGTGCGGCCGTGGCCTCGGCCATGAAGTCCGTCATCGACGCGGGTGACTCGCCCGATCTCGTGATGTTCCCGCAGTCGTACGAGGGTCGCGACGTCATGTCGCGTCTGTCGGTCAAGCTCGACCGCACGGTTCTCACCAACAACATCGACATCGTGGCCTCGGGTGATTCGGTCACGGTCACCACGCCGATCTTCGGTGGCAACACCTTGGTCGCCACCACGTTCACCGGTGGTGCCCCGTACCTGGCGGCTTTCCGACCCAAGTCGTTCGCCCCCGAGTCCACCGGCGGTGCCGCCGCGGCGGTGCAGGCCGTCAGTGTTCCCGATCTCGGCGCCACCGGCACCGCCAAGGTGACCGCCGTTCACGTCGAAGAGACGACCGGTCCCAAGCTCGACGAGGCCGACATCGTGGTGTCGGGTGGTCGCGGTCTCGGCGAGAGCGCCAAGTACGAGTTGGTCGAGCAGTTGGCCAAGTTGCTCAAGGGTGCTCCCGGTGCCTCGCGCGCGATCGTGGACGCCGGTTGGGTTCCCTACAGCTACCAGGTCGGCCAGACCGGCAAGGTCGTGAAGCCCAGCGTGTACATCGCCGCCGGCATCTCGGGCGCCACCCAGCACATGGTGGGCATGAAGGGCTCGAAGAACATCATCGCGATCAACAAGGACAAGGAGGCGCCGATCTTCGGAATCGCCGACCTCGGCATCGTGGGCGACGTCCACAAGGTGCTTCCGAAGTTGATCGAGGCTCTTCAGGGTCGCTGATCGTTCGGCCGTCAGGCCGAATCCCGGGCCAACAGCCCGAACGACAATCCGTCGATCGGATCGACGGCGATGAGGCTCAATTCGTGACCTGTCGTCGTGCCGTCGTCGAAGCGAAACCATTGCAGGCTCTCGCTCACGGCCCCGATCTCGTCGCCCAGTTCGTCGTCGTCCACGAGTTCGTTCCAGTCATCGGTGATGCCGCCGAGGGCGGCCAACAGCCACCACGTTCCGAAGCGTCCGAGGGCTCCTCCGCGTCGTCGGCCGTGCGCGCCTCCCGAGGCACCGCACCATGCCAACCAGGACAACGCTTCGCGGGGCTCGAGGCGCGTCAGGCGCACCGAGGTCAGGCCCAGGGCTCGCAAAGCGTGGGACCCGTCACCCTCCACGGCGACCGACTCGGCCCGACCGTTCGAGGAGGACGTCCACGGCTCCACCAATGAACGAAGCGCCGAGGCCACGCTCGAGTCGTCGATGGTCGTCGCCGAGTCGGCGGCGCTCGACACCGTCCATTCGTGTTGCCATGCGTCCGATGGGCACGGTGACGTGACGCCTTCGTCGTCGTACGTCGGCACGGCGTACGCGGGCTCCCAGTCGAGCAAACGAAGGGGGAGATCGAGGTCCGTCGAGTCGTCGATGTTCGGAACGTCCCCGCGCAGAACACGCTCGTGGGCGACGAACGACCGACGCGGCCCCGATTCGAGGAACGACGACAGTTCGTGCCAGCCGTGATGTTGCGCGATCACCTCGGTCAGTGGCCCGATGGTGAAGCGACCGCCGTCCTCGCCCAGCACCGAACAGGCCGCCTCGGCCGGCGCCAACAGCGCGATGCGGTATTCGGCCAATGTCGCGGCGGGCCACACTTGTCGCCCGGTCTTGGTGGCGGCGCGGCAGCGTGAGCGAACCCGCATCAGGCCGTCCCAATCGCGTGACGCACAGCGGGCATCGATCAGTCGCACCAATCCGTCCAGATCGGCGCGATCAACCAACGCGTCGAGATCGTCATCCTCGACGGGGTGCGGGTGGTCGTCGCGGCTCATGTCGAATCAGACCATCGGCCAGGGGTAGCGCTGGCCCGTGGAGTCGATGGGGAACATGCCACCCTCGGCGAGCATGCGCGCACGATCGACCATGGCTTCCACTTCGTCGGCATCGAGGAGTTCGTTCAGAGCGGAGGGTGGTTCGGTGGCGACCGTGCGCACGCGCTCGCGTAGGTCGTCCGACAGCGGCTCGCCTCCGAACTCCCAGATCACCGTGCGCAGCTTGAAATCGGCCGAGAAACACAACCCGTTGTCGATGGCCCACACTCGATCATCGGCATCGATGAGGCAATGCCCGCTCTTGCGGTCGGTGTTGTTGGCCACGATGTCGAACGCGGCGATGGCCCGGAATTGATCGTGCAGGTCTTCTCGTTGCTCGAACAGCGTGAAGTAGTGCTCCTCGAAGCGGGCGTCGATGAACCACTGCAACGAACCCTCTCCGAACGGCCCCTCGCGAACGATGGTGGGAGGAACCACGTGAAGACCCATCGCGTCGGACAGGACACAGGCCGCCACCTCGCGCTTGAAGAGTCCGGAGGGAAAGTCCCACAGCGGCCGCTCACCACGCAGGGGTTTGTAGATCGCCTGTCCGGACTCGACCGTGCCGGCGAGGTCGCGACGCAGATTCACCAGGAAAGTGGCGTTGCTGCTGTAGGGCATGCGACCCTCGACCTCGATGTCGGCCAGTCGGAGCAACGCGTCGATGTCGACCACGGCGCTTCAGTTCATCCGCGGACAGAAGTGTCCGTCGGGATCGACCGGACGCTCGCAGAACACGCAATCCGGTCGACCAGCCGACACCACTCGGTCGGTGTGTTCGCAAAAGGCCATCGCTTGGGCCCGCGTGAGCGAGACCCGTACCTGGGCTCCCCGTTCCTCGTCGTCGCCATCGTCGTCGCCGAATTCCATGTCGGCCTCGTCGACCGCTCCGTCATCGTCATCGGGCCCCGCGAACTCGCGCAGATGAAGGACGAAGTGATCACCGGAACGATTGAACTCCAGGGCCACGGCGCCCAACACGAACACCTCGTCGACCGGCTCGCTCAGGTTCATCACGTTGCGCGGGGGCTGTCCCTCGGGGACCGGGAGGTGCTTCAGGGCCCGACGCAGGTACTGCGAGATGGCCGCCGCTTGTTGCTTCTCGCAACGAACGGTCACCGACCGAGCACCCATGCGGGCCTGCAGGTAGAACGTGCGGCGACCCGGCGAGCCCACGGCACCCGTGGTGAGCACGTCGACGTGTTCGAAGTCGGCGAAGAACGGCATGGTCGGCTCAGGAGGGTCGCAATTCGGCCAACGACCCACCGGTGGAGTTCACGGTGAGCACGATCGGTCCGCCGGGGGAATAGGCGATCGCCGACACCGAGCAGGTGCCGATGACGATGCGTTGGAAGAGGTCGATGTGGGTTCCCATGGCATGGGCGACGGCGGCCTTGATGGGGTCGGCGTGCGACACGCACACGATGGTTCCGCCTCGGTGCTTCGCGCACAGACGATCGATGGCGGACACCATGCGCGTCTGCATCTCGGTGAAGCTCTCACCGGACGGGAAGCGGAAGGTCGACGGAGAGCGCTGCACCGTGGTCCACTCGGGCAACTTCATCAACTTGGAGAGCTCGGCCCCGGTCCAGTCGCCGAAGTCGCATTCCAGCAATCCCTTGTCGATGATCACGCGTTGGCCAGTGGCCCGAGCGATCGGTGCGGCCGTCTCGCGCGCGCGTTCGAGCGGAGAGGCGTACACCGCGTCGACCTTGCGCAACACCGAGAGACGCTCGGCGGCCACCTCGGCCTGCTGGCGCCCGACGTCGGACAGATGAAGACCAGGGGCGCGTCCGGGGAGCAACTTGCCGGTGGTGGGGGTCTGGCCGTGTCGCACCAGCAACACCAACGTCGCCGCGGGCGGCGCGCTCTTGGCGGACTTCTTCGGAGCAGGTTTCTTGAGAGCCATGATCGATGCCAACCTAGTGGGGTCATGGTCATCCCGTCTCGTCCGCCTCGATCCGTTCACGTGGGCTCTCCACGTCCGCGCGCACGAACGTTGGCGACCATCCACGACGACGTGTGCGGATGTCGAGCGTGTCCGCGTTTGGTGGAATGGCGCGAGGACGTGGCCCGTGAGAAGAGGGCGGCGTTCGTCGAGGAGACGTACTGGGGACGACCGGTGCCCGGATTCGGCGATCCGAACGCGACCGTCCTGGTGTTGGGTCTGGCCCCGGCGGCTCACGGCGCCAATCGCACCGGCCGAATGTTCACCGGCGATCGCAGTGGTGATTGGTTGTACCGGGCGATGCACAAAGCGGGGTTGGCCAACCAGCCCGAGTCGTTGCACGCTTCCGATGGTTTGCAACTCAGCGGGGCGTGGGTGACCTCGGCGGTGAAGTGCGCGCCGCCGGACAACAAGCCGGCCAACGACGAACGCGACGAGTGCCGACCCTTTCTACGCCGCGAACTGGAGGCTCTCGCTCGCCTGCGCGTGGTGGTGTGCCTCGGGGCGTTCGCGTACGAGGCGGCGTGCTCGGAGTTCGGCGTGAAACCCCGGCCGAAATTCGGTCATGGAGTGGAGGTGACCACCCCGGATGGCTTCGTGCTGGTGTGTTCGTTCCATCCGAGCCAGCAGAACACCTTCACCGGCAAGCTGACCGAGCCCATGATCGACGCGGTGTTCGCTCGTGCTCGCGCGTTGACGCTCGACTAGGCGTCGAGCGCCGACTTGACCAGCGAAGCGGCGTGTTCGATGGCCTTCATGCCGTCGTCGACCATCTCGCTCATCGAGAAGAAGCCGTGGATCATCCCCGAGTACCGCGCGAGCGCGCAGGGAACCCCGGCCTCCATCAGGCGTTGCGCGTAGTTCTCACCCTCGTCGCGCAAGGGGTCGTATTCGGCCGTGATCACGAGAGCGGGCGGTGCGTCGGCCAACACGTGTTCGGTGGCGAACAAGGGCGACACGCGCGGGTCGGTCTCCGACCCGACGCCACCGCTCAGATAGTGATCGCAGAACCACTTCATGCCGGCGGCCGTCAAGCGGTATCCCTCGGCGTTCTCGACGTAGCTCTGTGACGAACGGGTGGCGTCGGTGACCGGGTAGATGAGCATCTGGTACCTCAGCGGAACCGGAGCGAGGTTCGCCACCACCGCGGCCAGGTTGCCACCGGCGGAGTCGCCTCCGACCGCGATGCGGTTCGGATCGACGCCCAACCCCGCCGCGTTCACGTGGGCCCACCGCAACGCGTTCACCGAATCCTCGAGTGGTGCGGGGAACGGGTATTCGGGGGCCAATCGGTAGTCGACACTGAGCACCGCGTGACCCGTGGCGCGCGCCAACTTGCGGCACACGTCGTCGTGGGTGTCGATGCTGCCGAGCACCCATCCGCCACCGTGGTAGTAGACGAGCAACCCGAGCCGAGTCGACGCGCTCGGTCGGTACAGACGCGCGGGAACGCCACCGGCATCGAGGTCGCGGATCTCGTGGAGCTCCACGGTCGACGGCACGGTCATGGCCGCCATGCCGGCGCGAGCGTCGCCGGGGCTCTGCGTTTCGAGCGCCGGGATGTTCAGGGCCGCCAGGCCCTCCAACAGAACGGCGACCTGCGGGTGCAACGCCATGTCAGTGCGCGGCCGGGGCCGATCCGTCGGCCTTCTTCTTCGGCGGCGGCACACCGACGCTGGGGGCCTTGTCGGCCCATTCGGGCCAACGGCGACGACTGACGATCGAGAGGGTGCGCAGCAGCTTCATGGCCACCTCGTCCTCTTGGGCCGGGCGGGCTTCGATGACCCCGTCCTTGATCATGCGATTGATCACTTCCTCGCCGAGTTCGGTGCGCACGATCGTGAGGGTCCAGTCGTTGTCCTTGCCGATTCCACCGGTGGCGATGTCGCTGTGCTCGGCGGCGAAGTCGGGGCAGCTCTTGCAACCCTCGCGGGTCCACTGGTGGCATTCCTTCAGATCGATCTCGTGGTACGAGCCGTCCTTCATCCAGATCTGGAAGACGCCCTTGATGTTCATCTTCACCATGTCCTGCTTCTTCAGGCCGTACTTGGCCTCGAAAAGTTCGGGGAAGATGGCGTCGTCGAAGGTCTTGGAGCACAGCAGGCCGATGTTGAACAGGAACGGCTTGGACACCTTGCCGGCCTTGCGGTCCCACATGACGGGCGGCGACGAGGTCTGGCAACCCATGCCGACCAACGCGAGACGACTGAGACCCTGTTCCTTCGCTTCGCGCAGCGCGAGCGGGTTCGCACAATACGTGTAGCGCGAACCGGCGGTGGCCAGCACTTCTTCCTTGTTGCGCGCCAACGCGGGCTTGGCCTTCCACGCATCGTCGGGTTCCACACCGCTCACGAGCGCGGCCTCGATGTAGTCGTTCTCGAGCAACCAGATGAGCATGGCCGAGACGAATCCACCGTCCTGACCCTTCTCGTGAGCGACCTTGTCCGAAGCCCGCGTGAGCAGCAACTGACGCCACACACCGGCCATCTCGTCGGGTTCACGGATGCGACCGAACAGATGCATGTCGGCCGAGGTCTCCCAGGCGCGGAAACGCGGGCACGCGCGGGTGCAGGTGGTGCACCCCTTTTCGCCGTGCACGCAGTTGTCGAGACCCAGTTCTTCCTCGAGGTGGAAGGGCTTGTACTTGCCCTCCTCGTGCTCGTAACCGATCACGTCGTGCGGGCAGGTGACGACGCACCCCGCACAACCGGTGCACAGACCGGTGGTGATCACCTCGTTGTAGAGCTCTTTCCACTGGGCGGTCCAGCGTTCGGCTTTGGCGGGGGAGGACTCGGTCACGGTCATGCATGGCAATCTACGCTGGTCGGAGGCGGGTCATCGGATTCGGCCGATCGCAATCACGATCGAGGGGGACACCACATGGGCATGATCGGTACTCGGGTGATGCGCACCGAGGACCCGGACCTCGTCACGGGCCGGGGAACCTTCGTCGACAATCTGGCGCTTCCGGGTGCCACGCACGTGGTGTACGTGCGATCCACCATCGCCCACGGGCGCATCCTCTCGATCGACGCCGACGAGGCCCGCACGATGCCCGGTGTGGTGGGCGTGTTCACCGCGGACGACCTGAGCGCCGACGGAATCGGTCCCGTCCCCATCGACATGCCCTTGTTGCCCGCCGACATCGCTCGTGGTGCGTTGGCCTCCGACACCGTGCGGTTCGTCGGAGAATTGGTGGCCGCGGTGGTGGCCGAGTCGCGCGCCCAAGCCGTGGACGCCGCCGAACGTGTGCAGGTGGAGTACGAACCGTTGCCGGTGGTGGTGGATGCCGAGGAGGCGATGACCTCGAGCACGCTGCTCTTCCCCGATCGGGGCAGCAACGTGGTCGTCACCTTGCCCGCGCAGCGTGAGGTGGACTTCTCGGCCTGCGAGGTGATCGTCGAGAGGCGCATCCTGAATCGCCGCATCGCTCCGAGCCCCCTCGAGCCGCGCGTGGCGGCCAGCCGTTGGGAGGAACCCGACGAGAACGGCGTGCGACGTCTGACGCATTGGCAGGCGTGTCAGGGCGCCCACCCGATCCGGAACCAACTGGCCACTTTCTACGGTCTACCCGCCGACCAGATTCGCGTCATCACCCCCGACGTCGGCGGAGGCTTCGGTGCCAAAGCCTTCTTCTACCCCGAGGATCTGTTGTTGCCGTGGTTGGCGCGACGAACGAACAGGCCGGTGCGATACACCGAATCGCGCACCGAGAGCATGAACGGTCTCGGGCATGGCCGGGCCCAGATCCAGGATCTGCGCATCGGTGGCACGCGCGACGGACGTATCCTCGCCTACGAATTGAAGGTCATCCAGGACGCCGGGGCGTATCCGCGTTTCGGCGCGTTCCTGCCGTTCATGACCGGGGCCATGCTCACGGGCACGTATCACGTCCCCAACGCGGCGATGCACGCCGTCGGAGTTCTCACCAACACCGTGCCCACGTTGGCGTATCGCGGCGCCGGTCGACCCGAGGCCGCCGCGGCCATCGAGCGCGCCGTCGACATGTTCGCCCACGAGATCGGCATGGATCCCGTGGAGGTGCGGCGCATCAACCTGGTGCCCAAGGACGCCTTCCCGTACAAGAACGCGAACGGAACCGTGTACGACAGCGGCGACTACCCGGGTTCGTTGGACCTGGCGGTGTCGGCCGCGAACTACGCCGGCTTGCGCGCCGAGCAGCAACGACGGCGCGCGTCCG
>JAURHL010000051.1:8209-10975 GCA_030833305.1 Acidimicrobiales bacterium
CATCGGCGTGGCGGTGTACGTGGAGATCACCGCCATCTCGGGCGGTTCGGAACTGGGTCTGGTCGAGGTGTTGCTGGACGAGTCCGGCGAGGTGGCCGCCCGCGTGATCACCGGCACCACGCCGTACGGGCAGGGCCATCGCACGACGTGGGCGATGTTGGTGGCCGATCGCCTCGGTGTCCCGTTCGAGAAGGTGACCGTCGTCCATGGCGACACCGATCTGGTGCCGAGCAGCGAGATCACCGGAGGTTCGCGATCGGTGCAATTGGGCGGCACCAACGTGTGGCGCGCCTCGGGAGTGGTGGCCGACAAGGCGCGCGAGATCGCCGCGCGCGTGCTGGAAGCCGATGTCGCCGACGTGACGCTGGAGGACGGCCGGTTCCACGTGGTGGGCACGCCGGCCATTTCGGTGGGCTGGACCGAGGTGTTGGTGTCGGCGGCTCGTGACGGACAACGACTCGACGGCGCCGGTGACTTCATGCAGGCGGGGGGCACGTTCCCGAGCGGTGCCCACATCGCGGTGGTCGAGGTCGACACCGAGACCGGTGGGGTCCGCTTGCGCGACATGGTGGCGGTCGACGATGCCGGTCGCATCGTGAACACGTTGCTGGCCGAGGGTCAGGTGCACGGAGGATTGGTGCAAGGAATCGGCCAGGCGTTGTTCGAGGAATTCGTGTACGACGAGGACGGCAACCCGCTCACGGGCAACTTCGCCGACTACGGATTCCCGAGCGCGGCCGAGGTACCGAGTTTCGTGACGGTCCACATGGAGTCACCGTCACCACTGAACGACCTGGGGGCCAAGGGCATCGGCGAGAGCGGCACCATCGGCGCCACCCCCGCGGTGCAGAACGCCGTGGTGGATGCACTCGCCCACCTCGGCGTGACGCACATCGATTTACCCTGCACGTCACAGCGCGTATGGCAGGCGATGCGTCAGGTCGTGTGATGTCCACCGATGCCGCGTCCCGACTACCGCATGTCGTAGCCAAGGTGGTCGATGTGGTCGCGCGATCGAGGGGAGTCGTGGCGGTCACCCTCGGCGGCTCCCGATCAATGGGCGAATCCGACGAGGCGAGCGATTGGGATCTCGGCGTCTTCTACCGAGGAGACCTCGATCTCGGAATGTTGACTGAACTAGGAACGATCCATTCGCCTGGTTCATGGGGCCGGTTCATGAACGGTGGGGCCTGGCTCGATGTCGATGGCGTCGAGATCGACGTGATCCTTCGCGATCTCGAAGTAGTCGACGAGTGGTCGACGCGCGCTCGTCGGGGCGATTACGAAGTGGACCAACTTCTCGGTTACCTCGCCGGATTTCCGTCGTACACATTGTTGGCCGAAGTCGCGTGTTCGAACGTTCTCACCGGTGCTCTCCAATTCGATACCTCGTTTCCGGAAGAGTTGGCCCGCGAAGCCACCGATCGTTGGGGGTTCCAGCGCGATTTCACTCTCGACTACGCACGCGCGCACGCACGGCGCGGAGACGTCACCGCCACCATCGGGAATCTCGCCCGAGCCGCGATGGAAGAAGCGCATCGACGCATGGTTGTCGGTCACCGATGGGTGCTCAACGAGAAGCGACTCTTGGCCCACGCCGGTCTCGACGCGCTCCTGATCTTCGATCCCCGCCGAACCGGACTAGAAGCATTCGTCGACGACTTCGCCGCCACCCTCATCGACTGATCCAGCGCGGTGAGCTCGGATGCCGAGGCCTCAGACGGCGTCGTGACCCTCTTCGCCGGTGCGGATGCGGATGATGCGATCCACGCCGGTCACCCAGATCTTGCCGTCGCCGATCTTGCCGGTGGACGCCGCCGCCTTGACGGCCGCGACCACACCGTCGACGTCCTGGTCGTCCACCACGATCTCGAGGCGGACCTTGGGGACGAAGTCGATCTTGTACTCGGCGCCGCGGTAGGTCTCGGTGTGACCGCCCTGACGACCGAAGCCGCGGACCTCGCTGACGGTGATGCCCTGCACGCCGGCGGCCTTCAGGGCATCCTTCACGTCGTCGAGCTTGAACGGCTTCACGATTGCGGTGATCAGTTTCATGATGGTTCTCCGGGTCTGCTTTCGTCTCGATCAGTCTTGCGTTCCATGAGGACGGGTGTCACTGCGCACCGTGATACGCGGTCTCGCCGTGCTCGGCCAGGTCGAGGCCCCCGGCCTCGCTCTCCTCGGACACGCGCACACCGATGGTCTTCTTCAACGCCACCATGATGCCGTACGTGAGCACGAACGACCACACGATGGCCGCCCCGTTGGCGATGGCCTGCTCCAGCAACAGTTTGGCGCTTCCGCCGTAGAAGATGCCTTCCATGAACGCTCCGTCGAAGAACGACGGGTTGGCGAAGAAGCCGATGAGGAGCGAACCGACGAGGCCGCCCACGAAGTGGACGCCGACCACGTCGAGGGCGTCGTCGTAGCCGAACTTGTGCTTCAGTCGCACCGCGTAGCAGCAGATGACACCGGCGATGAGACCGATGAAGATGGGCGAAGGCCCCGAGACGTATCCGGCGGCGGGGGTGATGGCCACCAAACCGGCCACGATGCCCGAGGCGGCTCCGAGGTTGGTGGGGTGACCGTCGCGCAGCCATTCGATGAGGATCCAGGCGAGTCCCGCCGCGGCGGCGGCGAGGACGGCCTCCGACGCACCGGCCTCCGCGGCGGGCGGTGGGGCCGCGGCGGTGCGGGCGGTGGCCAGGGCGACCCCCACCTTCGCCAGCTGGGCGGGGAGGTCAGAGGCGAGGTCGTCACTCCCCG
>JAURHL010000052.1 GCA_030833305.1 Acidimicrobiales bacterium
TCCATGACGCGTCGCCCATTCGAAGACCCGTGCCTCGCGTTGGCGAATCACCTCGGTGGTGACGCCCGGTGCGCCACCGGCGTTCTCGTGGGCGTCCATGCCCGCGTTGTAGATGACGAGATCGACGAAGTCCGGGTCGGTCACCGACGCCAACGCCTCGTCGACGGCCCCGAGGTAGTCGGTGCCGCCGACCACACGACACGAGACGCCGGGACGTGACGGATAGTTGTCGAACGACGACACCGACACGTCCACCTGCTCGATCCCCACGACACCCCGATCACTCAAACGTTCGATGAGGCTGGCCGTTCCCCCGCCGCAGTGGGCGTCGAAGTCGATGATCAACACGCGCGTCGCGCCCAGTTCGAGGGCGCGCACCGCGCCGACGACGAGACCGTTGAAGGTGCAGTACCCGGAGTCGTGGTCGTAGCGGGCGTGATGCAGTCCGCTGGACAAGGAACCCGCGAATCCGCCGTTGGCCAACGCGGACTCCACCGCGGCCACCGCTCCACCGGTGGAGGCCAGGACCGACGCCACGAACTCGGGGCCGTGTTCGGTGAACTGGCCGCGCTCGCCCGCCAGAACCTGGTCGACGTACGACGGGTCGTGGACCACACGGAGCAGTTCGAGGTCGACCGGACGGGGCTCGACCAGTTCGACTCCGACAATGGGGTCGTCGACGAGGGATCGGGCCACCACGGTGGCCTTGCCCACGGTGTCGAAACCGCCGTCGACGGAGTAGGCGGTGGAGAAATACACGGGAATCTTCATGGTCATCGAAACGATGAAGACCGTTGAAGGTGTGCGTTCGACCTGTTCAGAGCCGATTTTTTCTCATCCGCACACTTCACCTCGCTCGGATCGTTTTTCTGAACATGGCCCTCCTGAAGCTTCCCCGTCCGTTGCACGTCATCGACATCGACAACCTCATGGGTGACCCGCGGGTCATCGACCCGTGGGTGATCGGAAAGTGGCGATCCGCTTACATGCACACCACCGGTCTGCGACCCGGTGACCACGCCATCGTCGGGACGGGGTGCAACGGCAAGCACGCCTTCGCCGTGCAGAGCAAGTGGAACCCCTTCCGCGTGGTCCGTCGACCCGGCCCCGACGGAGCCGACGAAGCCCTCATCGAGGCCGCCGTCACGGAAGCCGAACGGGGTCGCTACACCCACTTCGTCATCGGCAGCGGCGACCACCGCTTCGCCGATCTGTACGACGAACTGGTGGACAAGGGGTACCCCGTCACGGTGGTGTCGCGTTCCCGATCGTTGTCCCGGGCCCTGCGTTCCCGGGCCGGGGACCGGGTGTTGTACCTCCCCGATCTGGACCTCGTCTGAACCGGTCATCAGATTCCCGGTGAACGGCGTGTTTACATTCTGTTCGCGCTGTTCGGGTGGATTGTCGGCACGAACTAAGGTCGGATCATCGGTCTACCCCGGGCCGATCCTGAGGGAGGAACACATGAAAAGGACGAACAAGAAGTTCGCTCCGATGTTGCTCACCGCGGCGTTCGCCATCGGCCTCGTGGCCTGTGGTGGCGACGACGGTGGTTCGTCATCGAGTAGCGAGGCACCCAGCACCGAGGCCCCCACGTCGGAGGCCCCGAGCACCGAGGCACCGGCGGGTGAAGCGCGCTCCAGCGCGTACGTGCCGACCGGTGATCCGATGGACAACTTCACCCCATGGGCCGAGCTACCCGCCGAGGCCGGGGGACTCGAATCCAGCCCGGTGATCGACTGCGCACCCGAGGAAGGCCCGCTCAAGGCCGCCTGGATCTACGTCGGTCCGATCAACGACGGCGGCTGGACGCAGGTTCACGACGAAGCACGTATGGCGGTTCAGGAACACTTCGGTGATGCCATCGAGACCACCTACAAGGAATTGGTCCCCGAGGGCCCGCAGGCCCTGCAGACCATCGAGGATCTCATCGCTGATGGCAACACCGTCATCTTCGGTACCTCGTTCGGTTTCCAGGATCAGTTCATCGAGGCCGCCGCCGCGCATCCCGAGGTGTGCTTCGAGTTCGCCACCGGATACAAGTCCGCCCCGAACGTGTCGCAGTTCTACGGCGCCGCCGAGGACACCGACTACCTGACCGGCATGGCCGCCGGCGCGGCATCCAAGACCGGCAAACTGGGAATGGTTTCGTCGTTCTCGTTCGCCGAAGTGGTGCGCGGAGTGAACGCGTGGGCACTGGGTGCTCAGGCGATGAACCCCGATGCCACGGTCAAGGTCCTCTTCATCCAGTCCTGGTTCGACCCGGCCGAAGAGCGCAAAGCCGCTGAAGCTCTGCTCGCCGAGGGTGTCGACGTGCTGGGTCAGAAGGGTGTCGACTCGCCGAGTACCGGTGACGTCGCCAAGGAGAACGGCATCCCGTGGGCCGGTTACAACAAGGACCAGAGCGCCAACTACCCCGAGGTGTGGCTGACCGCGACGGCGTACGACTGGTCCGTGTACCAGATTCCGCGCCTGCAGCAGGTTCTCGACGGCACCTGGGTGGCCGGCAATTACTACGGCACCTTGAAGGACGGTTTCGTGAAACTCGGTAAGTACGGTTCGTTGGTCTCCGACGAGACCTACGCCGCGATCGAGGCTCGTCTGGCCGAGTTGGCTGAGGCGCCCGGAAGCGAGTTCACCGGCCCGATCATGGACAACCAAGGCAACGAAGTTCTCGCCGACGGTGTGAGCCACACCTACGGCGAACTCATGTCGATGGCCTATCTAGTGGCAGGAGTCGAAGGAGAGCTCTGATCTCCTGATCCGGATTCACGGAAGAGGGCGGGCCCAACGGCCCGCCCTCTTCTTCGTCCGGACGTCAGTCGTCTAGGGTCAAGACGTCGGTAGCTCGCCGTCAGGGAGGGTGGATTCAGTGACGGATCAGGTCGCTGTGCGCATGTCGGGGATCGTGAAGCGGTTCCCCGGAGTGGTGGCCAACGACGGTGTGAACCTCGAGATTCGCGCCGGGGAAGTGCACGCTCTGCTCGGTGAGAACGGAGCGGGAAAATCCACGCTGTCCAACATTCTCACCGGTCTCTACCGCGCCGACGAGGGAGTCGTCGAAGTCGCCGGTCATCGATGCGAGTTCTCCTCCCCGCGCGATGCACTGAACGCGGGTATCGGCATGGTTCATCAGCATTTCCGATTGGTCCCCACCTTCACCGTGGCCGAGAACGTTGTTCTCGGGGAATCCGACGGAGCGCTGTTCATGAACCATGACCGGGTGGCCACCCGCGTGCAAGAACTCTCCGATCGATACGCATTGGCGGTGGATCCGAACGCCCGCGTCTGGCAGCTCAGCGTCGGCGAACAACAACGAGTCGAAATTCTGAAAGTCTTGTATCGCGGGGCCAAGGTCCTGATTCTCGATGAGCCCACCGCGGTGCTCACTCCCGTCGAGGCTCGTTCACTCTTCGCGACATTGCGAGCCATGGCCGACGAGGGTCGTTCGGTCATCTTCATCTCGCACAAACTCGGCGAGGTGATGGCGGTCAGCGATCGCGTCACCGTTCTTCGCGGGGGTCGCACGGTCGACACCGTGAACACCAACGAGACGTCCACGCGAGGTTTGGCATCCCTCATGGTCGGGCGTTCGGTGGAGTTCGACCGCGTGGTACGAGCGAACCCGGCCGACACTGACACGACGGTGTTGCGAGTGGAAGACGTCTCGGCGAACGACGATCGAGGTCGGGCCTCTTTGCACCAGATCTCGTTCACCATCGGACGCGGAGAGATCGTCGGCGTGGCCGGAGTGGCCGGCAATGGTCAACGTGAATTGGCCGAGGTCATCTCCGGAATGCGCGCCGTGGTCACCGGTCGCGTCTCGGTGATGGACCAAGAAGTGAAGTCGGGCAAGGCCCGTTCGGCCATCGAACGCGGAATCGCTCACGTTCCCGAGGATCGGTTGCACACCGGCCTGGCGGCCGGACACTCGGTGGAGGACAACCTCGCACTGAAGAACTACCGCTCGGTGCAGATCTCGAAGTTTCGATTGTTGAAGCGTCGCGCCATACGCGAACAAGCCTCGACGTTGGTCGAACGCTACGACGTGAAGACCCCGGACACCGTCACCCCGGTTCGCCTTCTCTCCGGTGGAAACGTGCAGAAAGTTCTGCTGGCTCGCGAGTTCTCCGCCTTGCCGAGTGTTCTCATCGCCGCTTCCCCGACCCGCGGCCTGGATGTCGGGGCCATCGAAACGGTCCGGGAACGCCTGGTAGCCGCGGCCGACGAAGGTGTCGGCGTGCTGTTGATCAGTGAGGACCTCGACGAGATCCTCTCGCTCGCCGATCGCATCCTGGTGATGTACGAAGGTCGCATCGTCGACGACCTTCCGGCCCAAGGAGCCGACCGGGAGCGCATCGGTCTCACGATGGGTGGAAGCAACGTGAAGGAAACCGCGCAATGAGGTCACCACTGCGACTTGAACGACGCCTGGAGCAACCCAAGTGGCTCAACTGGGCGATCCCGGTCATGTCACTCGTTGCCGCACTGATCCTCGGCGCCATCGTGCTGTGGATCACCGGCAAGAACCCGTTCGACGTGTACCAACGAATCTTCGAACGCGGTTTCGCCGGTAAACGCGTTTTCTCCGACAGCCTCGTTTCGGCGACTCCCCTGGCTTTCACCGGACTGTGCGCCGCAGTGGCTTTCCGCATGGGACTCATCAACGTTGGTGGCGAAGGGCAGCTCTACATGGGCTCTCTCGGTGCGACCTGGGTTGGAATCACCTTCGACAACGTTCCCACGGGACTGATGATCGTTCTGATGGCGGCCGCCGGAATGTTGTGCGGAGGTCTGTATGCCGGAATCGTCGGTCTGTTGCGGGCTCGATTCGGCACGAACGAGATCATCACCTCGTTGATGATGAACTACTTGGCGGCCATTTTCCTGACATACCTGGTCTACAACTCCTTCTCGTATTGGCGCGACCCGGTGTCGGGAAACTTCCCGTCTCCACGCGCCATCACACAGCGAGCCGAGTGGAACACCTACACGGTGTTCGGTGTCGGTTTGCCGATCGCGTTCTTGATGGCAATCGTCATGGGATTCGCCGTTTGGTTCCTCTACAAACGCACCCGCTTCGGATTCGAGGTGGGGGTCATCGCCGACTCCCCGAAGGCGGCGCGTTACGCGGGTATCCGAACCTCCTCCACGATCATTCTGGTCATGGGTCTCTCGGGGGCGATGGCCGGATTGGGGGGTGCCGCCGACGTGGGGAACTTCCGTCGCTACATGGATCCCAAGGGACTCGAGTTGTCCGGCTACGGCTACACCGGCATCGTGGTTGCCGCGTTGGCACGTCTGAACCCCATCGCCGCGGTGTTCGTCGCGTTGCTGATGGGTGGACTCAACAATGCCGGTTACTCACTGCGTGGTCCGGACTTCCCGAGCGGATTGGTGGGCACTCTCCAAGGACTCATCCTGTTCACCGCCGTGGCCGGTGAGATCCTGATCAAGTACCGCGTCAAATCCAATTCGCGTCGTTCCGAAGTGGTGGCGGCATGAATTCGAACATCTTCATCATCATCATCTCCTCGGCCATCTTCTACGGCACTCCACTCTTCTTCGCGGCGCTCGGTGGCATCTTCACCGAGCGCAGTGGGGTACTGAATCTCGGAGT
The DNA here is from genome assembly GCA_030833305.1 of Acidimicrobiales bacterium. Lineage (GTDB taxonomy): Bacteria > Actinomycetota > Acidimicrobiia > Acidimicrobiales > Ilumatobacteraceae > Casp-actino8. Next base: position 5,621 of record JAURHL010000052.1, read on the forward strand.
GGAGGGCACCATGCTGATCGGTGCGGTGGCCGGGGCATGGGGATCACAACACGTGGGCGGCAGTTCATGGATGACGATCACGATGGCCATCGTCATCGGAATGGCGGCCGGTGGATTGTTGTCGACCCTGCTGGCCTTTTTGTGCATCACCCTGAAGGTCAACCAGACCGTGGCCGGATTGGCCGTCACCATCTTCGCGGGAGCCGTGGGCCTGAGTAGTTACTTCGCCAAGATTTGGGGGGTCTCGGAGTCACCCGTGACCCGTCAGATACGGAAGTTCGATGTGCTCGGACTCGCCGACACGCCGATCGTCGGACCCATTCTCTTCAACCAGAACGTCCTGACGTACCTCTCGTGGGTCTTGTGTGTCGCCAGTTCGATCTACCTGTTCCGGTCACGTTTCGGTCTTCATCTCCGAGCCGTCGGGGAATCGCCGGCGACCGCCGATGCGATGGGGATCAACGTCACCCGTTACCGATACCTGCACACCATTTTCGGTGGAGCCCTCGCTGGTGTGGGTGGTGTCTTCTACAGCCTGGCCATCGTGCCGAACTGGGTCGACGGAATGACCGCTGGTGCCGGATGGATCGCCATCGCGCTCGTGATCTTCGGTTTCTGGCGTCCGAGTCTCACCTTGCTCGGCGCCTATCTCTTCGGAGCCTTGCAATCCTTGGGCAGCACCCTCAAGGCACGAAACGTCAGCGTCAACGGTGACCTGCTGAATGCCTTGCCGTTCTTCATGACCATCGTCGTTCTGGTGTTGGTGTCCAGCCGCTTCGCCCACCGTCGCCTCGGTGCGCCGGCCGCATTGGGCATCCCCTACGAGCGCGAAGAGCGATGACCTCGCTCACCAACGTCTCGCCACAACTTCGTCGGGCCTGGCATCCGGTCGGTCGCGTCGAATCGTTCGGCTCCTCACCCACGCGCATCGAGTTGGTGGGCGAGGCCTACGTGGTGGTCCGACTGGGCGACACCGTGAAGGCGTTCCTCGACGTGTGCCCGCACCGCAACGCGCGACTCAGCGACGGCCTCGTCACCGAGGGCTGCTTGCGTTGCCCGTATCACGGCTGGGAGTTCGACGCCGAGGGTGCGGTCGCCCACGTGCCTGCTCTCGGAGCCGACGCCACGTTGCCTCCGGCGCGTCTGGCCGCCCCGTTCATCCAGGAACGTTTCGGTTTGCTGTGGATCGCACCCGAGGAGCCGGTCACCGACATCTTGCCCATCCCGGAATGGGACGACGAGTCCCTCACCAAGGTCTGGATGCCGCCGGTCGACATCGATGCCGCCGCCGCGCAGGCCATCGACAACTTCCTCGACTTCAGCCACTTCCCCTACGTGCACGCCGGAACCTTCGGCTCCGACAAGGACCGCTTGGTGAAGGACTACTCCACCGAACGCACCGCCGATGGCTGGGGCTTCGTGGTGCAGTACCCACACGTCATCGAGAACCACGAGGATCCGTTGGTGACCTCCGGTGAACATCCGTTGGTGCAGGATCGCCTGATGCGGTACGACTATCGGGTTCCCTTCACCGCGAATCTGCGCCTCGAGATTCCGATGACGGGCATGATCAACGCCATCGTCATGTGGTGCCAGCCCATGACCATGGACCGCACCCGGGTGCACATCGTCATGATTCGCAACGATGTACGCACCGCTGCTGACCACCAGGCCGCCATCGACTACGAGATGAAGATCTTCACCGAGGATCTCTGCGTCATCGAGAGACTGCGCGACAAGACCATGCCGCTGGAGCGCGGACAGGTGCACGTGCGCAGTGATCGCCACACGGTCGAGTTCCGCCGCATCCTGCAGAAGTTGATGGACGCCTGACTCAGGGCGCACCGGACGCGTCGGCCACGAAGCCGAGCAACGGCATGGTGACGTGTCGGAAATCGACGGTGTCCAGATCGTCGATGAAACCGTCGAGCACGGCCAACCCCAACGGGATCGCCTGACCGACGAGGGCCACCAGGTCGGCCACCGCCGGTTTCACGCCGGCTGGGGCGAGCATCCGGTGGTAGCGATCGCGCCCACCCAGGTGGAGTTCGTCGAGGACCGCCGCCAGATCCCGCCGATGGCTGGCCGCGATGTACGCCTCGAGTCGGAACCGAAGCCATGGACGTCGCTTCTCGCCGCCGCCTCGCGTGAGCAAATGAGCCGCCACCTTGCCCATTTCGACCCGATTGACCGTCCGATCAGTGACGGGTCGGTTGTCGGTGATGGCCTCGTCGAGGAGCACCCGAATGGCGTCGATGAGAAGGTCGTCCTTGCTCGCGTATCGGGTGTACACCGCACCGGCGGTCAGACCCGCCCGACGTCCGATTCGTGAGGCGGTCGACGATTGCAGTCCCACCTGGCCGATCACCAACTGGGCGCTGTCGATCAGAGCGTCGCGCAACAAGTCGCCCGTCGTCGATGAGATGCGCTCACCGAGCTCGGGCACCCACGGTTCGTCCACGTGTTCACTGGCCGCGTCCATGGCCCGAACGATGAGAGCCATGGCGAGACGCCACACGTCGGCATCACCATCGGACACGTTGTCGTGGAGGACGATTCCCCACGTGATGCCCACCAGAAACGCCAGGCGAGCCCGCTCCGGGGAAGTTCGCCGCGACCATTGGAACAGGGCGTCGATCTCCGGCGCGATCACCTCGGAGAGTTCGGAGCGCCGACGTGCCACGGCGAGAAACTCGACCCCCGCCCGAAGGGCGTCGCTGGCACCCACCACTCGTTCGACCAGATCGCGTCCGTCACGCGCCCCGTCGGCGACCGCGACGACATCGCTCAAGAGCTCGACCATCGCGGGTCGACAGCGCTCCATCCAGACGGCCACGGCCAGTTCATCCGGCGTCTCGTGACGTGAGTACACCGCCCCCGCGGTGATACCCAGGCGGCGAGCCACCGAATGCATCCCCAGTTGGTCGAGACCGACGTTCACCACTTCGGCCAGCGCCGCGTCCAGAACATCCCCGTCCCGCTGCAGCGAGCGCACGGAGCGAGCGCGGGACCGGATGGGCATGGCGGCAGGCTAGTTCCCCCTGTTCACCGCCTAGATGTGACACTATGATTTGTGCTGATCGGCCGATACGACAAGGAGTTGAACATGCGGCGAGTCTCACTGTTCATCGGAGCCATGCTCCTGGGCTTGGCCGCGTGCGGCGGGGATTCGGGAGGGAGCAAGGTCGCCGACACCAGCAATCCCCCGGATTCCACCAGTGCCCCGGCCCCGGCATCCGGGGCCATCTCGAGCAAGGAGGACGCCCGCGCCGCCGTGGTACGAATCGTTTCCCAGGGCAGTTTCCGCGATCCCGAAGTGGGCTTTCAGTCCGGAGTCGGATCGGGGTCGGGCTTCATCGTGAGTGCCGATGGTCTGGTGGTGACCAACCAGCACGTGGTGGAAGGTGCGGGATCCGTCGAAGTCTTCATCGACGGTGAGGACCGGCCACTCAACGCGCGCATTCTCGGGGTGTCGGAGTGCAACGACCTCGCGGTCCTCGATCTGGAAGGTGACGGCTACCCCTACTTCGAGTGGTTCGAAGGCACGGTCGACGCCGGCACCGACATCTGGGCCGCGGGGTTCCCCCTCGGTGATCCCGAATACTCCATCAGCCGGGGCTCGGTGGTGAAAGCCGAGGCCGACGGTGAAACCGAGTGGGCGTCGTTCGACTTCAGCATCGAGCACGACGCCACCACCGAGCCCGGTAACTCGGGCGGTCCCGTCATCACCGAGGACGGACGAGTGGTGGGTGTGCACTACGCCGGCGGTGATCTGTACGGGAATGGGGTGATCCGCCGGTTCGCCATTCCCGCCGAATTGGCCATCGACGTGGTCGAGGTGCTGTCACAGGGTCAGGATCAGGATTCCATTGGCATCAACGGAACTGCCGTGGCCGGTGAGAACCTGGCCGGCATCTGGGTGAGCGGCGTGCGCGCCGGTAGCCCAGCGAGCGATCTGGGAATCGAAGCCGGAGACGTGGTGCTCAGCCTCGGGGGTCGGGACGTGGTGAGTCAGGATGACCTCGACCGGTACGGGTTCGCAACCAAGTCCGGCTACTGCGACGTGTTGCGCACCCAGGGCACCGATCGCGCAATCGAGATCACGGTGTTGCGATTCGACACCGGGGAGATCCTCAGTGGTGAGTTGAACAACCCTGAGCGTCAACTCGAGGTGGTTCAAACCATCTCGAGCCAACTCGGCGCCGGTGACTCGGGCAGTTACGACTACGAGACCGTCACCGACATCGATGGGGTCTTCGCGGTCGATCTGCCGGTGCAATGGTCCGAACGCAATTTCACCAAATGGGAGTTCTTCGGAGTCCAGAACCCCTCCATTCAGGCCTCCGCCGACCTGAACGGTTACCGGGACACTTGGACGACGGCGGGTATCGAGGTGATCTTCGCCAAGGACCTCGACGAAGAGGAAATCGATGACGCCCTGATCGCCATCGACAATGCCCTGAATCTCTCGACGATCTGCACACTGGATGGTACGAAGCAGTACACGAACGGATCGGTCGCCGGCCAATACCTGGTGTACAGCATGTGCGACGGGAACTCGATGCTGTTCGTCATCGGAGCGTTCTGGGATCCGATCACGGATGGACTCATCATCCTCACCGCACAGATCATCGACGACGCCGACTTGCAGGCGATCGATCAGGTACTCGCTTCGATCGTCGTTCTCTGATACTTCGCCGAGGCGAGACATGTGATTGCCCCACGTTGTCGGTGTCTGACTAACGTCTGACGTCCATGACCCGTTTCGGAGCCGAGTATTACGAACGTTTCTACGGTGACGGTGGCGTGCACGACCGTCACAAGATCGCTCATCTCGCGTCGGCGGTTCATGGCATGTGTGCGTGGTGGGACGTGGAGCCTGCGAGCGTGCTCGACGTGGGGGCTGGTCCGGGCATGTGGCGCGATTGGTATCGCGAGAACTATCCGGAGGTGAGGATCGTGTCCACCGACGTCAGCGAACACGCCTGTCGCGAATTCGGCCACGAACACCGTGACATCGCGACGTGGCGTCCCCGTTCGCGATTCGATCTCGTCGTCTGTCACGGCGTGTTGCAGTACCCCGACGACAAGGCGGTGACCGCCGCCATCGACAACATCGCCGCCGCCTGTCGACACGTGCTGTACCTCGAGGTTCCCACCACGGCCGACTTCGAATCGGTGGTCGACCCTGACGCCACCGACATGGAAGTCCATCACCGCTCGGGTGATTGGTATCGACGTCGGCTGAACGAGCACTTCACACAGGCCGGTGCCGGATTGTGGGTTCGCAAGGGTGGC
>JAURHL010000053.1 GCA_030833305.1 Acidimicrobiales bacterium
TGTTTGGCTTTGACTCTGGCGACCAGTTGGTGCGCTCATTGCTCGAGGCCAAGCCGATCAAAGAAGAGATCGACAACCGCACCGACGAGCGCATGCTGGCCGATTCGGGTGACGACAAGAACGCCATCGTGTACGGCGGCATCCTGCCCGAGAACCTGCAGACCGTGTTCGGTGACGACACCCTGAAGGACCGCCGCACCGACGGATTCGACGGGTTCGTCTCCTACACCATGTTCAACGTGGAGTCGGTGTCCTGCGTCGAGGTTCGTCAGGCCGTGTGGTTGGCACTCGACCGCGAGGCCCTGCGCACCGCGGCCGGTGGACCGTTCACCGGTGAATTCGCCAAGAGCTTCGTCGCTCCGCTGTTGGCAGCGGATTACGAGCCGGCCGAGTTGGTCGATGGCTTGAACGAGGACGGCACCCCGAACGTGGAAGCCGCCAAGGCCAAGTTGGAAGAGGCCAAGGCCAAGTGCCCCGAGGTCCACGCCAAGGCCACCGAAGACGGTTTGCGCTTCGACCACCCGGACAGCGACACGTGGAAGAAGAACATCGCCATCTGGATCGAGTCGCTCGGTGCCGCCGGCATCAAGATCGTCGACAACCCGATCGAGCCGTCGAAGTACTACGCCACCATCAACGGTGACCGTGGTGACTTGATGCGCGCCGGCTGGGCGGCCGACTGGGCAAACGCCTCGACGGTCATTCCGGAACTGTTCGGAGAGGGCGGCGGATTCAACTATCACAACAACGAAGGAGACGCGGCGTTCGCCGAGTTCCAGGCCAAGGTCGACGAGGCCAAGGCCGAGACCGATCGCGGTGCTCAGTCCAAGTTGTGGAAGGAACTGAACCAGTACGTCATCGACCAGGTCTGGTCGATCCCGGGCTCGGCCACCAAGGCCCAGAATCTGGTCGGCTCGAACGTCCGCGGCGCCTACCAGTGGTTGCCGTTCGGTTGGTACAACCTCGGTGGCATCGGCCTGGCCGGCTGACATCGACAGGTAACGCGAATGGTGGGTGGTCGCGTCGTGCGACCACCCACCATCGTTTCCCGGACCACATGAGATGATCTTTTTCGTACTTCGTCGATCGATCTTCGGGATACTTCTTCTCCTGATCATCAGTGCGTTCACTTTTTGGATTTTTTCTGCTCTGCCCTCCGATCCGGCGGCTCTCACCTGCGGCAAGAACTGCCGGCCCGAGGTGATCGAAGCGAATCGCGAACGGTTGGGTTACGACAAGCCTTTGATCGAGCAGTACGGCTCGTACATGAAGGGCATCTTCACGGGCCGGACGTACGGCGAGGAAGGAGCGGCGGTGCATTGTCCGGCGCCGTCGCTCGGATATTCCTACGACCGTCACGAGTGCGTCACGTCCCTCATCGCCTCGACTCTGCCGGTGACCGCATCCATCGCTCTCGGCGCCTTCGTTCTGTGGATGGCCATAGGCGTGGGGCTCGGAACGTTGGCGGCGCTCAAACGTGGGAAATGGCAGGATCGCGTGGCCACGGCCTTCAGTGTGATCGGAGTCAGTCTTCCGACGTTCTTTCTCGGTCTGATCTTCATCATGGTGTTCGTCATCTGGACCGGAATCCTCCCGTTCCCTCGATACGTGGGCCTCACGGACAATCCCTTCGAGTGGTTCATGGCGCTGATTCTCCCGTGGCTCGTGCTGGCCATCATCTCGGCGGCCACCTATGTTCGAATGACTCGAAACGGCATCCTCGAGGTGATGAACGAGGAGTTCGTCCGTTTGGGCCTCGCCAAGGGGCTGCCTCGACGTCGACTGATCGTCAGGTACGTGCTTCGAGCCGCGCTCGTGCCCATCGTGACCATCGCGGGCCTCGATTTCGCGTTCCTACTCGGTGGTGCCCTGGTGACCGAGTCGATCTTCAACATGCCGGGGCTCGGAAAGTTGACCTTGGCCGCGGTGGTGAACTCGGATCTTCCGATCCTGGTGGCCACGACCATGGTCGCCGCGGTGTTCATCGTGGTCGCGAACACCGTCGTCGACATTTTGTACGGTTACCTCGATCCGCGGGTGAGGGTGAAGTGACTCTTCTGTCGGTGCAGGATCTTCATGTCACCTTCGGCACGGCCGACGGCGCGGTTCGGGCGGTGCAAGGTGTCTCGTTCGATGTGGAGCCGGGGGAGACGGTCGCCATCGTCGGCGAGAGTGGGTCGGGCAAGTCGGTGACCGCAAACTCCTTGCTCCGATTGAACTTCGGGGCCGACGTTCGCATCGACGGACGAATTCTTTTGGAGGGTCGGGACATCCTCGCGATGGACGAAACGCAGATTCGATCCGTCCGTGGTCGCGAGGTTGCCATGATATTCCAAGACCCGTTGACGGCACTGAATCCCTTCTACACCGTCGGGCATCAGATAGCGGAGGCATTCGCGATCCACCATCCGGGAACACCCAAGCGGGAACTTCGGAAGATCGCGCTCGAGTCGCTGAACAAGGTCGGTATTCCCGAGCCATCGAAGCGAATCGATCAGTATCCCCACGAGTTCTCCGGTGGAATGCGCCAGAGGATCGTCATCGCGATCGCTCTGGTGAACAGTCCGAAGCTGCTGATCGCCGATGAGCCCACGACCGCGCTCGACGTCACCGTGCAAGCACAGATTCTCGAACTCATCGCACAGATGCAGGCCGAACACGGCTCGGCCGTCATCTTGATCACCCACGATTTGGGTGTGGTGGCCGAGATCACCGAGAGGGTCATGGTCATGTACGCGGGCCGCGTGGTCGAATCGGCCTCGGTGGCCGACACGTTCCTCACACCGACGCACCCCTACACGCGCGGACTCCTCAAGTCGGTCAAGAGCCTCGACGCCGGTCGTCACGAACGTCTGGAGTCGATCCCCGGGATTCCGCCCTCGTTGATCAACCTCCCCTCGGGTTGTCCGTTCCATCCTCGTTGCGCGTACGCGGAGTCGCTGGGCGGACGTTGTGAGACCGAGACTCCCGCGCTCCACCTGGTCGGATCCAGTCGGTCGGCATGTCATCTCCCCGATGAGCGACTCCTCGGGTTGCTCGGAGGTGGGGTGTGAGCGAGACCTTCATTCTCGAGGCCCGCGCGTTGCGCAAGTACTTCCCGACCGGAGCGTCCAAGATGTTGCAGCGCCCGACCGACCTCGTCCGGGCCGTCGATGATGTCTCGTTCGGGTTGCGACGGGGCTCCACACTGGCCATCGTGGGGGAGTCCGGATGTGGCAAAACCACGCTGGGGCGTTTGCTGGCCCGTTTGATCGAGCCGACAGCGGGGTCGGTCGTGCTCGACGGTGTCGACCTCACCGCAGCGTCGGCACGAGAGTTGCTCGAACTGCGTCGTGACATCCAGCTCGTCTTCCAGGATCCGTACGCGTGCCTGAATCCTCGGCACAGCATCGGGCAGAGCATCGGCACGCCGATAAGGATCCAGAAGACTCTGGACAAAGCCGCGGAAAAAGCCCGCGTCCGCGAGTTGATGGAATTGGTCGGACTCAATCCGGAGCACTACAACCGCTTCCCCCACGAGTTCTCCGGAGGTCAACGCCAACGAGCCGGCATCGCGCGGGCTCTGGCGTTGCAACCCAAGGTGATCATCGCCGACGAACCGGTCTCGGCGTTGGACGTGTCGATTCAATCCCAGATCCTGAATCTGATGGAGGATTTGCAGACGTCCTTGGGACTGTCCTATGTGTTCGTCGCCCATGACCTGTCGGTCGTGCGCCACATCGCCGACGAGGTCGCCGTGATGTATCTCGGCAAGATCGTCGAAATCGGTGATCCCGAGTCGGTGTACCGTCGCACAGCGCATCCGTACACCAAGGCCTTGTTGTCGGCGGTTCCGGTGGCTGACCCGCGACGGGCGGCGGGGCGGCAACGAATCGTTCTGACGGGTGACGTCCCCAGCCCGGTCAATCCGCCGTCGGGTTGCCGGTTCCGAACCCGCTGCCCGAAGGCGGCGGAGCGCTGTGCGGCCGAAGAGCCCGTACTGTCGGCCCGGTCGGGGGATCAACCTTCGGGGCATCGGGTGGCCTGCCATTTCCCCGAATGACCACGTTAGGCTCGAGTCTCGTGCGTGACCTGGTGATGTACTTCATGGTGGTGGTCAATGTGATTTCGACCATCGGTATGGTGGCTGGCATTCTGATGCACAGCGGTAAAGGCGGTGGACTCTCCGACATGTTCGGAGGGGGAAGCGGTGCCGGCATCGGATCGGCCGCCGCGGAACGCAACCTGAACCGCATCACGTTCGTCATCGCACTCGTGTGGGTGGTGTCGATCCTGAGTCTCGGCTTCCTGCTGGTTCGGTGATCGTCTCGTCCACCGGTATCTTGGTGTCCCACGTCGAAGTGGCGGAATAGGCAGACGCGCTAGCTTGAGGGGCTAGTGATCGTAAGATCGTGGGGGTTCAAGTCCCCCCTTCGACACCACACCGGACCGGCTCAACGCCGGTCCGTTCCTTTTGTCGCTGTTCCGCGATACAGGTAACCCATCACCTTGGGTCCGCGCATGTAGTCCGCGCTCTGATCCCCGATCACCAACCCACTCGCGGTGACGAGAGTCGGAATGTCCCGGTCGAGTTGGCATCCACCGAAGAGGCGCCCGTGCAGGCCGTTGAGTCGACGTTGTCGTCGGGCCACCAGCGGATCGGGCGAGCGGCCGTGATCGACGAAGTGAAAGGATCCCCCGGGTCGCAAAACCCGGTGTATCTCGCGAAGGGCTCGTTCGACGTCGGGGATCGTGCACAAGGTCATGGTGGACACCACGTGGTCGACGGACTCGTCGGCCAGTTCCAGTCGGGCGCCGTCCAGTCCGACGTATTGCGCCGTCAGTCCTCTCGCCCGAAGACGTCGATCCGCGATGCTCCGGACGCTGGTGGCCGGATCCACGGCATACAGCATCTCGACGGTGTCCGGAAGGAACGGGACGTTCGGTCCGGCGCCGAATCCAACTTCGAGGACTCGCCCGGAAACCGGGCTCATTTGTACTCGACGGATTTCGCGGAAGTCCTTGGTGTCCAACACGCGATCGATCAACCGGGGGAGAATCCGATCGGTGTACAGGCCCATGTTCAGTGGCCGTCCAACGCATTCATGAGGCTGTGTAACAGTTCCTCGTAGGTGTCGAGGGCGGGGAACTGGGGGAATTCGGCGATCACATTGGTCGGAGCGTGAAACAGGAATCCCGCGTGAGCCGCGGCCAGCATCGTGGTGTCGTTGTACGAATCGCCCGCGGCCACGACTCGAAGATTGAGGGACCGGAACGCCTCGACCGCCTTCTGCTTCTGATTTTCCTGGCGTAATTCGAAGTCGACGATGCGATCGTCGGAGACCAGGAGTCGATGGCACAAGATGGTCGGGAGACCGAGTTTTCGCATCAATGGGCGGGCGAACTGCTCGAAGGTGTCGGACAGGATGACCAACTGGGTCCGCTCCCGTATCGCCGCCACGAAGTCGACGGCACCCGGAAGGGGATCGAGACCCCCGATGACGTCCTCGATCAACGACATGGTGAGACCCTCACGATCGAGGATGTCGATGCGATAGCGCATCAACTTGTCGTAGTCGGGTTCCTCGCGGGTCGTGCGGCGTAACTCCGGCAGGCCCGTGCGTTCGGCCACGGCGACCCATATCTCGGGAACCAGGACCCCCTCGAGATCGAGACACACGAGGTTCTGGCTGGGCTGCCGGGCAATGCTCACCCGGTCATTCTGGCATTACGGCGCGGGTCGTCAGCGAACTTCACAGCGCAGGCGGTCCTGAAACCACGCCACCGCGATTTCGTGCTTGTCACTGAGCGGCCCCGGTCGATAGGAACCCGAGTCGATGCCGCGCTGGACCTGCTCGCACATGCGCTGGTCCTCGTCGAGGACCACGTTCGACATCTCGAGCATGCCGTCGATCAGAGCCGCGTCGTCGGACGTGGAGTAGTAGTCGTACACGACACGAGTGGTGTCCACGTCCACCGGGATGATGCGCTCCACGTTCATTCCGTCGGCGTAGATGTTCAGCGCCAGATTCGGATAGCGGAAGAGCCACGCGCCACCCGATGGTGATCCCTCGGTCGTGTCGCAGGTGTGGTGACAGTAGCCGTCCTCGGGTACCGACACCCGATACGTGCGCATGTCGAGAGCTCGACTGAGCGACGGATGGATCAGTTGCACGTGGTAGCCCTCGAGGTAGTTCTCGACGTAGGTCTTCCAGTTGCAGGCGAGAGTGCGGGTCATGCGCCGGACGAAACGGAATCGGTCGACCGAGTGTCGAGCGACCACGGCGGGCAAGCCACCGAGAGAGTGCCCGAGACTGGGTCCGCTGGGCGAGAGTCGCACGAAGACCATTCCGCTCCACGTGTCGACGTCGATGAGCCGCAAAGAGCGCGACTCCGGACAGAGGTCGGCCGAGTCCCCGAAATCGCGCGCCGACACGAGCTCACCTCGCCAATCGAAAGCCCAGCCGTGGTAGCGGCAGACGAGGTTGCCGGTGGTTCCTTCGCCCGGCCAGAGAATGGGACCGGCACGATGGGGGCACACGTTGACGAATGCGACCAGGCCGCCGTCGGGCCGACGGGCGACGACCAGGGGAAACCCCGCCATGTCGGCCGAGACATAGGCGCCGGTGGTGGCCACCTCGGATTCGGCGCAGAACATCAGCCACTCGTCGGACCACACGGTGGCGCGTTCGCGTTCGTACCATGAGGGGTCCCGATAGCGAGCGACGTCGAGGGCGAGGGTCATGTCAGAGACCCAGATCCTTGGCGATGATGCTCTTCATGACTTCGGTCGTGCCGCCGTAAATGGTGGTGATCCGGGCATCGGCGTACGCCCGGGCGATCGGGTATTCGCGCATGTATCCGTAGCCACCGAACAGTTGCAGGCACTTGTCGGCGACCCGCTTCAGCAGTTCCGTGCACCAGTATTTGGCGGCGGCGGCTTCGGCCGCCGAGAGTCGTGAGGCATTGAGGGCCAGAACGCAAGCGTCGACGTACGCCTGGGCCACCTCGACCTCGGTGTTTTGCTCGGCGAGCACGAACTTGGTGTTCTGGAACGCCCCGATGGTGGTGCCGAACGCCTTGCGCTCCTTGACGTACTCGAGAGTCCACCGTACGCAGGCCCGCGCCGAGGCCAGGCTGGCCACGGCGATCGAGAGCCGTTCCTGGGCCAGGTTGGAGGTCAGATAATGGAAGGCACGCCCCTCGTCACCGAGACGATTCGCCACGGGCACCTCGACGTCGTTGAAGAAGAGTTCGGACGTGTCGGCGCTCGTTTGCCCGATCTTGTCGAGATTTCGACCCCGTTCGAAGCCCGGCATCCCGCGCTCGACGACGAGCAACGACATCCCGGTGTGGCGTTGCGTCGGGTCGGTCTTGGCCGCGACGATCACGAGATCGCTGTTGATGCCGTTGGTGATGAACGTCTTGGAGCCATTGAGGATGTAGCGGTCACCGTCGCGACGCGCGGTGGTGGCGATGCTGGCGAGGTCGCTGCCGGTGCCCGGCTCGGTCATGGCGATGGCGGTGATCAGCGACCCCGACGCGATTCCGGGCAACCAGCGTGCCTTCTGATCGTCGTCACAGATGTCGGTGAAGTAGGGCGTGGTGATGTCGTTGTGCAACGTGATCCCGTTGCCCGCGCCGCCGATACCGGCCAGCGCCAACTCCTCGCCGATGATCGCATTGAACCGGAAATCCGAACTTCCTCCGCCACCGAACTCTTCGGGAACCGCCATGCCGAGGAACCCACTGGCGCCGGCTTTGGTGTACAGGTCCCGCGGAGCGATCCCCTCGTCCTCCCATCGGGAGTAGTCAGGGGTGATTTCCTTGGCGACGAACGAACGAAAACTCTCGCCGAACGCGAGGTGTTCGTCGTCGTAGAGGGAGCGTTCCATCTCCCTATTCTGCCGTCAGGCCCAACCTCCGGCATAAGCGACGAACTGCCCGGTGGTGAATCGACTGGTCCCGTCGAGGAAAGCCATGCAGAACGACGAGAATTCGTCCATGGTTCCCAAGCGGCGCATCGGCACTTGCGACTCGATCTTGGCGCGCACCTCGGGATCCGACGCTCCCGACGCCTTCAAGAAGGCCGGGAAGTCCATGAAGTTTGTGCCCACCGCGTTCACCTGTACTCCGGTCCGGGCCACCTCGTCGGCCACATTCTTGACCAACATCGTGGCGGCGGCCCGGGCCGACGAATACAACGGAGCGCCCGGGGTGGCACGGGCGCCCGAGGCACTGGTGATCACCAGGACCTGACCCGACTCCTGGGACGTCATCACCGGTACCACGGATCTCAAGAAATTGTACGGGGCCTCGACGCAACCGGCGAGGACCTGACGCAACTGGTCGAGGGTCGAATTGACGAATCGGCCCGTGACGATCTGTCCCGAGAACATGACTGCGGAGTCGATGCGACCGAACGCGTTCATCGCTGCTCCCACCAGCGCCTCACCGTCGTCCAGAGTGTTCAGGTTGCTGTGTCCGGTGCAGGAGACGACCCGCGCTCCCGTCTCTTCGAGTCGGGAGACGAGTTCGGCGTCGGGGTCACCCAGGACGAGGTCGAAGCCCCGCTCGGCGAAGCGTTCGGCAAGATCGGGTCCCACGTAGTAGCGGGTGTCGGAGACGAGGGCGACGGGTCGAGCAGCCATGGGGCTGACAGTAGGTAGTGACAGCACTATTGTCAATACAGCGGTGACAGACGGAGCAGCGAGGAAACGATGAGCGAAAAATTCGAGGGTCGTATCGGTCGGACGTACACCGAATCGGAGCCGTGGTGGCCGTCTCGTCCCCATCCGGGTGAGGAGGCGCCCAACGTCATCGTCATCTTGTTCGACGACATGGGGTTCTCTCATCTCGGATGTTTCGGATCGACATTGTCGACACCGAACATCGACGCATTGGCGGCCGAAGGACTCCGCTTCACGAACTTCCACGTGACACCACTGTGCTCGCCGACCCGGGCCGCGTTGTTGACCGGTCGCAACCATCACGCGGTCGGAATGCGCTCGGTTTCGAACTTCAACAGTGGCTTTCCCCACATGCGCGGACACATCGCCAACGAGGCGACGACGATCGCCGAGATCCTGCGCGGCGCCGGCTACGCCACCTTCGCATTGGGGAAGTGGCACCTCTGTCCGATGGCGGACGCCTCGGCCGCCGGCCCGTTCGATCAGTGGCCGTTGCAACGTGGCTTCGACCGTTTCTACGGCTTCCTCGACGGGGAGACCGATCAGTTCCATCCGGAGTTGGTGTACGACAACCATTGGATCGAGCCACCGGCCGGACCGGACGAGGGGTATCACTTGTCGGAGGATCTCGTCGACAAGGGCATCGAATTCATGCACGACTCGGTGAGCCTTCGTCCTGATCGCCCGTTCTTCATGTATCTCGCGTTCGGGGCCACGCACGCGCCCCACCAGGCCCCGGAGCGTTACCTGCAGAAATACCGTGGTGCGTTCGACGAGGGTTGGGACGTTTTTCGTGAACGGTGGTTCGCCCGTCAGAAGGAACTCGGAGTGATTCCCGCCGACACCACCCTCGCGCCGCGCAATCCCGGGGTCGAGGCCTGGAACGATCTGTCGGAGAATCAGCGACGATTGGCGTGTCGCCTCCAGGAGGCGTACGCGGCCTTCCTCGAACACACCGATGATCAGATCGGGAGGCTGATGGAGTCTTTGAAGAACCTGGGCGTGGACGACAACACCGTCGTCTTCTTGATGTCCGACAACGGCGCGTCGCAAGAAGGTGGACCATTCGGTGTTCTGCACGAGATGAAGTTCTTCAACATGATCCTGGAGACCCCCGACGAGGCGATCGCCCGCATCGACGAGATCGGAGGTCCCCACTCGCACAGCAACTATCCGTGGGGCTGGTCGCAGGCGGGGAACACGCCCTTCAAGTGGTACAAACAGAACACCCACGAGGGCGGAATCCACGTTCCGTGCATCGTGCGTTGGCCCCGGGGTATCCGAGGTGGCGGAGAACTTCGGGATCAGTTCCATCATGTCAACGACATCGTGCCGACGATTCTCGAAATGACCGGTGTTTCGGCTCCCTCGACCTACCACGGTCTCGACGTCATGCCGATCAGCGGAGTCTCGATGAAGTACGCCATCGACGAGCCTTCCACGCCGACGCGCAAGAAGATCCAGTACTACGAGATGGGTGGACACCGTGGCATCCACGTGGACGGTTGGAAAGCCGTCACGCGTCACGAGCAGGGCAAGTCGTTCGACGACGACGTCTGGGAGCTGTATCACGTCGACGTGGATCGGTCGGAGACCAACGACCTGGCGTCGCGCGAGCCGGATCGTCTGCGCGAGTTGATCGCGTTGTGGTGGGAGGAAGCCGAACGCGAAGGGGTGCTCCCGCTCGATGACCGGGGCCTCGAATTGTTCGGCGCTCGCTTCGCCGATCGCTCGGTTCACCCCACCTCACGGACGTACGTGTACCGCCCCCCGATGGCGCCGATGCCGGCGCAGGCGGCGGCCTCTCTCGGGGGTCGTAGTTGGGATCTTGACGCGTACGTGCGTCGTTCGGTGGGGCAGGGTGGCGTCATCTACGCCTCGGGGACCGAGAATTCCGGATTCAGCTTCTACGTGGACGAGGGAAGGCTGGTCTTCGATTACAACATCTTCGGCGAGCATCACGTGATGACGTCCAACCGCGACGTGCCCGCTGGTGACTCGGTGGCGTCCGTTCGTTTCCGGCGCACCGGCAAGACCGCCGAGGTTCTGTTGTTGATCGACGGGTCCGCCGCCGGAACTTTGCACCTGCCGTTCGTGATGCGCACCATGTCGAGCGTCGGGCCGAGCGTCGCGTACGACCACGGGTCTCCCGTCGCGATCGGATACGCGCACCGTCGTGACGGGTTCCCGTTCGAGGGGACCATCGACCGTGTGGAGATACGTCTGGTGGCGCCGAATACA
>JAURHL010000054.1 GCA_030833305.1 Acidimicrobiales bacterium
CACCGACGATGTCGGTGCATGGCGAGTTGCGATGGGGAAGGGACAGGATCGTTCCATTGTTGGTGAACACGGACACGGTGGCAATGTCGCTCGAACTCGTCGCCGCGGCGACCATGCGCTCGTACCATTCGGGTCCGACCACCACATCGGAGTTCACGAGGATGACGTCATCCGGAGAGGTCAGTCCGAAAGCCAGATTGCAGGCTCCGCCGAAGCCCAGGTTCGCCTCCGGTCGAATCACCTCGATCGGGTGAGCGATGGTGGGGCGGACTCTTTCGAGATGGTCGAAGAACCGACGCTCGGGGCCATGATCGTCGATGAGCAGGATGCGAACGTCGGTGGGGGTGTGACGCAACACCGATTCGAGGCACGCGATCGCTTCGTCGGGTGCGTTGTAAATGGGAATGACGACGACCGACACGGCCCTCACACCTCTTCGGGAAGACGTCGGCCCATCCGG
Organism: Acidimicrobiales bacterium; assembly: GCA_030833305.1. Classification (GTDB taxonomy): domain Bacteria; phylum Actinomycetota; class Acidimicrobiia; order Acidimicrobiales; family Ilumatobacteraceae; genus Casp-actino8. The sequence continues at coordinate 461 of JAURHL010000054.1, forward strand.
TGGAAAATCCACCACCCCAATGAAAGGCTGATCGCGGCGGCACCGATCATCAGGCTGAATCGCATGAGCGTGGGGCAACGGGCATCGTAGAGAAGGTCTCGATACGACGTGACGAAGGCCCTCATCGGGTTGAGTTGAAGCACCTTGTTGGCCCACTCGGGTGCGCGAGCCTTCAACAATTCGGGGCCGTACACCACCGGCGTCAGGAAGAACCAGACCTGAATGAAGATGGTCCAGAGGTAGGTCATGTCGCGGAAGTACACCGACAGCGTGCTCAGCGCCAGAGCGAAACCACTGGCGAAGACTGCCAGGATCGCACTGACCACGACGACCAAGGGGATCCACGGGAGAATCGGACTTCCCGCGATGAGCAAGACCACGCACAGCAAGCCCATCTCGATTCCGAATTGCACGCATGCGTGTAATGCGTTGCTGAACACCAACACTTCGCGCGGAAACGCCACTCGCCGTACTAGCCCGGAGTTGTTCGCGATGGCCCCCATGCCCAAGTTCGTGACGAGAGCGAAGAAGTTCCAGGGCAACAACGCCGCCAGCAGGAAGTAGGCGAATCCGGTCAGTCCGCTGGGGTCACCGACGGGGGCCGTCGACTTGAACAGCACACCGAAGACGAAGGAGTAGATGGCCACGGTGGCCAACGGATTGAGCATGGACCAGGTCCAGCCGAGGAACGAACGCCTGTACTTGGTGCGGAGTTCACGCAGGGTGAGGTTCCACAGAAGCTCTCGGGATTCGAAGACGCTGGAGACGGCAGACATGAGCGGTGGAATTCTACTGATTTTCGGTCACGCGGGGGTTCGGTAGCCCAGTATCGGACATCGGGATCGGCAAGAATGAGAACGCATGTCGTCGGAAGCCGTCAACGTCTCGGGCCTTTGGAAGAACTTCCGGCTCTATCACGAGAAGAATCAGTATTTGAAAGCGGCCATTCTTCGGGGTCGGCGCGCTCGATACGAGGAATTCTGGGCGTTGCGTGGCATCGACTTCACGGTGCCGACGGGAACCACGTTCGGCGTGATCGGCAGCAATGGATCGGGCAAGAGCACCCTTCTGAAGTGTTTGACCGGAATCCTGATGCCCGACAAGGGTTCGGTCACGGTGAAAGGTCGCATCTCGGCACTGTTGGAATTGGGCGCCGGCTTCCACCCCGAATTGTCCGGGCGCGAGAACGTGTTCATGAACGGGGCCATCCTCGGTCTCTCCAAGAAGGAGATCACCGCGAAGTTCGACGACATCGTCGAGTTTGCCGGGTTGGAGAATTTCATCGACACCCCAGTGAAGAACTACTCGTCCGGCATGTTCGTGCGGCTCGGATTCGCCGTCGCGGCCCACGTGGAGCCCGAGGTGTTGTTGATCGACGAAGTGTTGTCGGTGGGCGACGAGAGTTTCCAACGCAAGTGCGCCGAACGTATCGAGCAATTCCGTCGAGAGGGTCGGACGATCGTTTTCGTCAGCCATGGCTTGGCCCAGGTGGAGCAGTTGTGTGAAACCTGTGCGTGGCTGGAAAAAGGTGAACTGAAGATGGTCGGTCCGTCGGGGGAGGTGATCTCGGCGTATCAAGGTGAGAGTCATCAGGCTCAACGCGTCGAAGGAGAACTCGGGCAGCGTTGGGGGAGCGGCGAGGCACAGATCGTCGCCGTTCGCGTCTCCGGTGTCGACGGACAGGCCACATCCGTTCTCGCCACTTTGGAGGGCGCCTCTATCGACATCGATTTGTCGTCGCACATGCCGTTGCAAGACCCGGTGGTGACATTGCGAATCGACACGCTCACCGGACATCCGGTGTGGGGATCGTCGACGCGTCGAAATGGAATCTCGCTGGGGATGCTGGATGGCCCGGCGTCGGTGTCGGTCCGGATGGACTCGCTGCCATTGTTGGAGGGCGTGTACGACGTCACGGTCGGCTTGACCGACCACACCGAAATGCACCCCTACGACCATTGGGAGAAGCGGGTGAGATTCGAAGTTCGACAGTACAAGTCGTTCGACATCGGCGTGACGCACATCCCCTCGCATTGGAGCGTCACCGGCACCCGTGGTGTGATGCAGGGGGGCTGAGTTGTCCCTCGTCACGTGCATCACCGTCGCCTACGGCCCCACGCCTTCTTTGCCCCGCACGGTCGAGGCTCTCGTGCGTCACGCCGGGGATGCCGCGCAGGACATCGTCGTGGTCACCCAACCCGACACCGAGGGGTGTCGCGAGGACATGGGACATCTCATCGATCACGCGCGGCACATCGGGTTGAACGAGAACCTGGGTTTCGGCCCGGCCAACAACGTGGCAGTGGCGGAATGCGATTCCGAGTACGTCGCGTTCGTGAACCCCGATCTGGTGGTCACCGAGGGATGGCTGAACCCGTTGCTGCGCGCACTCGAGGATCCGGTGGTTGCCATCGCGGCGCCGCCGTTGCTGGACGGCGACGGTCGACTGGCCGAAGCGGGTCAGGTGATCTTCTCCGACGGTGGCACCGAGGCCATGGGAGGCGCGCACTGGCCCGACGGATACGACTCGGTGATGTTCGGCCGCGACGTGGACTACGCGTCGGCGGCGTGTTGGGTGATGAGACGTGAGACCTTCCTGTCTTTGGGCGGTTTCGACGCCCGCTACGCACCTGCTTACTTCGAGGACAGCGACCTGGCCATGACCGCGTGGTCGCGGGGTCTGGTGACGCGTTTGGTGGTGGACCGACCGGTTGTGCACCACCACGAGGACGCCAGTGAGCAGAGGCACTCTCTGGCCCGTGCGTCGCGAACAGCCTTCGAGCAGAAGTGGGCGGAACTGTTGCCGAGGCAGCCGGAACGATCACCGCGGGGTTTCGACGGACGCTCTGTTCGGGACCATCGTGCGGTGCGCCACATCGTCCACCTGTTCGAGGGCGTCGCCGATTCCCCCCAGATGGCGCTGGCGGCCGAAGCGGCCGCGACGGAGGCGTCGAACAACCCGAGAGATCGCGTGACGCTGGTGGTTCCATGTGGCCCCACGGTCGGACGTCTCCGTCGTCGACATCGTTCGAGCGGTCTCGAGGTGTTGGCCGTGGAATCCGTGCGGCGTCTGGACGTCTCGTGGGCGACCGAGGTGAGGAACGTGGGTCGGTGAGTCGGCGTCTTCGTTGGGGCCTGGTGCTGATTCTCGGAGTCGTGGGGTACGCGATCCGCGGTTACCTGTTAGGTACCAAGTTCGGCGAATTGAACGCGGATGAGGCCTTCACCGGCTTACAGGCGTTGGAGATCGCCAAGGGTGATCTTCCCATCGTGTACCGCGGGATCGGCTACACCGGGATCGTCGACAGCTACGTGTTCGCACCGTTCACCATGCTGTTCGGCGCTCGTGTCGTGCCCTTGAAACTGCTGACCAGTCTCTGGTGGATCGCGTCCTCGGTGGTGATGTTCCATGTCGTGCGCTCGATCCGGCGCGATTCGGGGTGCGAGCACCCGGACCGGTGGGCATGGTTGGGTGCCGCGATGTTGTGGCTGACGCCCGGAGCGATGATGGTGGTGTCCATCCGCGCATGGGAGGCCTACGGTCTGCTCCTCGCGACCACCTTCGCCTCGGCGTTCATGGTGAGACGGGTGGTGCTGAAGGAGGCGAACGTTCGGCGCGATGTTCTGTGGGCCGGGGCGTTGCTCGGCTTCGCTTTCTACCTGCACCCAATGACGCTGGCGTCGGTGATCCCCATTGCTCTCGTTCCGTGCTGGACGTTGCGTCGTCGCTTTCGCGACTGGTGGATACCGGCCCTCGGTGCGGCCGTGTTCGTGAACATCCCGTTCCTCGCGTGGAACGTGAAGAACGATTGGCTCAGTCTTTCCCAGCCCTCGCCGCCGATGAACAGCACGTGGGATCGACTGTCCAGCTTCTTCACCGGTCTGCTTCCCCGGGCCTTTGGATTCATGAACATGGACGGCTCGTGGATCTGGGGCGCGATATCCGTGGTCATCTACTTACTGTTGTTGGTGCTCGTGTCGTACGGCATAGCGGTCCTTTTTCGCAAGGTTCCGGGCGGGCTCGTGTTCGCGCTCCCGGCGGTTCTGTGCTGGCCGATCCTGTCCTTGTTCAACAACATGTGGTTCGTCGAGGACGGGCGTTATTCGAGCGTGGGCTTCCCGTTCCTCATCGTGGCGATGGTGGTAGGGCTTGCCGACATCGCGGGCCGATTTCATTCGCGATTCACCGCCCGGTCGGGTTTCGCCGTTGCGTTGGCGGTGTGGTTGGGTGTGCTGGTCCTGCCCTGGTCGAAGGTGAACGCCGGCCCTCGAGTGGAGGATCCGAACGAACGGATTCGGGTGTTGGTTGAAATTCTGGAGGACGAGGGTTTCCGATTCGCGGCCGGCAACTACTGGCTGATGAATCCCATCGAGTATCAGAGCGATCAGCGAATTCACGTGGCGGTCGCCGGACATCCGTGGGGTGCCGTGTTCCCGTGGCGACCGAAACTGCCGTGGGGGGTCTCGTTCGCTCAGCGACAAGTGGAAGTGCTCTCGCAAGGTCCTCTCGACGTCGCGTACGTGTTCCTGGCGGACGACGAACAAGTTGGGGCGATGCCCTTGCCGGTGGAACGATACGAACGTCGCGAAGTGATGGGGGCAGTGATGTATCTTCCACTGGTGCCCGAATGAGCCAGTGGCGCGAGCGGAGTCGATGACATGTGGAACGGTAAGCGCCTGGTAGTGATCCTGCCCACCTACAACGAACATCTGTCGATCGCTACTTGTATTCGAGGTTTCGAGTCGCTCGGTATCGTCGACGAGATTTTGGTGGTCAACAACAATGCGCATCCCGACACGTCGGCCGAGGTCGCACCCACGGCGGCCCGCGAGGTGCTGGAAACCACGCAGGGTTACGGCGCCGCCATCCGACGCGGTTTCGCCGAGACGCGGTCATTCGACCTGGTGTGTGTCTGCGAACCCGACGGAACCTTCGACCCCGCGGACCTGTTGAAGTTGTTGCCGTACACGCACGATGTGGACGTGGTGTTCGGATCGCGCACCACCCAGGCGCTCATCCTTTCCGGAGCGAACATGGGTTGGTTCCTGAAGTGGGGCAACTGGGCGGTGGCCAAGCTGGTCGAGGTGCTGTACAACACCGTTTTCTTGTCCGATGTCGGGTGCACCTACCGCGTGATCCATCGGGAGTCGCTCGATCGTCTGGAACCCAAGTTCGCCATCGACGGCTCGTCGTTTGGCTTGGAGATGATGTTGCACGTGGCCCGCGAGCGAATGTCCTTCGTGCAGGTGCCGGTGAAGTATCAGGAGCGGGTGGGGGAAAGCTCGGTGACGGGCAGCCGCTACAAGGCCGTCGTGCTCGGGTTGCAGATGATCGTTCTGTGCGTGCGCATGCGATTCGGGCGGTCGCCCGTCAACGCTTGACGCAACGAAACGTCACGAACTGGTGCTCGGGTCGAAAGCCGTAGATCTTCGACATGTAAATGTCCACGATCGGGCGCAACTTGGCCGTTGGTGCGTGCTCGATCATCGACGGAATGTCGAATCCGTCCACGTCGGGCTCGGGGCACGGATTCTCGCCTCGCAACACCTTTGCGAACTCCTCCATCACGAGAACCTCCACGTCGAAGCCCACCGCCTCGACTGACGCGATCAGATCCCATCCGAAGCGGAAGTGCACCGGCGTGTTGTCGCCGTGGAACTCGGGTTCCGCGGGGCGCGAGGTGATGCCCTGCTGAAGGGGAACCTGCAGGTACATCGCGCCACCCGGTGAGAGAACCCGGTGGATCTCCCGCAACGCCCGGTCGGTGTCGGGAACGTGTTCCAACACGTGGGGGGTGAGCAAAACGTCGACGGAGGAGTCCGGCAAGGCGATGTCCTGTAGGTCGATGCGAATGTCGCCGCGATGCGCGGACAGGTCGAAGTCGCTCGACGTGTAGCGGAACAGCGAGCGCATCATGCGGCGGTACTCGCGACCCAGTCTCGGACTCGTCTCCAGCACCCTCATACTGGAATCGTGTGGCGAACAATTGAAGAAGCAGAACAGCAGGAAGCGGTCGCGAGCGACGCTTCCGCACCGTGGACACATGGCGCTTTCCACGTGCTCCGTGCCGAGAAACTCCGCTCCGGCCCAATGGCAGATGTTGCACACCGCCATCGGCCCTTTGCCCACGGCGTCGGGAACCTCCCAGGGAAGGTCGGAGTCGTTCCACCATCGTGGCTGTCGCCACCATTTCCAACGGCGCACCAGTGGTCGGGTCACCAAGCCCCACACGCCGACCATGACCCGCCTCACCTTCATCACCGTCGACCCTAGGTCGCGGTGCATCGAGTCCCGTGGACATCCGAAGAGGTGAGGATGACGGGGGTAGGCTGGGGGTGTGCGAGTGGTCAAAGCGCTCATGTCGAGAATCACCGGCCGTGATGTGCGTGCTCTGCGGGCCGAGGTGGCCGAGATCCGCAATCAGGTGCAGGTCATCAACGACGTCGTGCAGGCCTTGAATCACGACGTACGTTCGGGGGCCGATCGCTCTCTGCCGTTGTTCCTGGGATACGCCGAACGCGTCCGACTGGACGCTGACACCGCGATGGCGGCCGTGGAGTCGATCGAGCGTCAGATCACCCGCTTGGAGGCCATGATCGACACCGCCTCCACCCCCGCGAATCGGAGCTGAGGCCGGTGCCGAACCCCCGCGTGCTGGTGGATGGACGCGTCATCTCGCATCCCACCGCCGGTGGACGCGGGATCGGTCGCTACACCATCGGGTTGGTGCGGGCCATGCGGGCCGCGGGGGCCGACCTGACCGTGCTCGTCGACGCGTCAGCCGACGATCGCGAATGGCGGACGGCCATCGAGGGTGTCCACACCGCACCGCTCACGCGAGCGGCGATCGTGGCCGAACCCCCGTCGACCTGGTTCTTGTGCACCCAGATGATGTTGCACCCCGTTGCTCTCGACGTCGTTCCCCGCGCCGTCACCGAAGCCGGGTTGCGCGTGGTCGGGGTGCTGCACGACGTCATCCCGTACCGATACCCCGATCGCTATCTGGTCGAGGACTCGGCGCGAGTGCAGGCACGTCTGCGCGCGGGTCTGGTACGAACCTTCGATCGGCTGCTGTCGAACTCCACGTTCTCGGCCGACACGGCCAGCGTGGTTCTCGGCTTCCCCCGCGATCGCATCGAGGTGGTGGGCGCGGCCATCGATCCGCAGTTCGTTCCCTCCGATGACCCGCGGTCCATCGATGCACGACTGGCCCGATTGGTCGACATCGGGCTCGATCTCGACCGCCGACGCGTGGTGGCGGTCACCGGTGGGGATGATCGCAAGAACACGCCGGGTCTGATCCGTGCGTGGGCCGGTCTGCCCCCCGAGTTGCGATCGCGACACCAGCTGGTGATCGCCTGCACCGCAGTACCGGCCGTGCGCGATCGGTGGCATCACATCGTCCACCATCTCGACATGGGATGGCAGTCGGACGTGGTGGTGACCGATACCGTCTCCGACGACGAGATGGTGGCGTTGTATCAAGGGTCCGCGTTGTCGGTGTTCCCCTCGTTGGAGGAGGGGTTCGGGTTACCGGTCGCCGAAGCGGCGGCCAGTGGGTGCCCGGTGATATGCAGCGACAACTCGTCGTTGCCCGAGGTCATCGGCGATGCGCGGGCCACCTTCGACGCCAACGACGTGGCCGACATGACGAGCGTTATTCGTTCCGGCCTCGAGGACGAGACGTTCCGTTCTCTGTTGTCTGAGGTCGCCGCCGAGACGTCGAACCGCTGGACCTGGGAACGGGTGGGTCGCGCGGCGGTGGCGGCGTTGAACGAGGATCCCCCGCGCACAGCGGCGCGGCGCGCGCATCGTCGCCGCGTGGCGTTGGTGGGACCGTTCGCCGGATCGCCCTCGGGCATTGGCGCCTACAACGAACGCGTGTTGGCGGCCTGGAATTCGTCGCAACGTTCGGCAGACCTCGAACCCGTCATCGACCTGACCGCCACCGACGGCGCGGCCGGCAACCGTCGCAACGTGGCGGGGCTCGGGCGATACTTCCACAAGCACGACTTCGACGCGATGGTGAACACACTGGGGTCTTCCGAGTTCCACGCGGCCACTCTCGCGTCGTTGGGGGAGACTCCCGGACACGTCTGGCTGCACGAACCGACGTTGGTGGGGTGTCTCGTCGGAATCGGGCATCTATCGGGACAGCGCGACTGGGCCGAGTCTCGTCTGCGCGAGGAACTTCGTCGGTGCGGCGTTCCCGAGAGCGCGTGGCCAACCGATCCGCTGGATGCCGATGCCTATCACCGCGCGAACATCACGTTTCTCGAACCGGTGATCGCCGGTGCGGAATCGGTGATCGTGTCCTCCGACGAGGCGGCCGACGTGGTGAGGTCGATCGATCCGGGTCATCCGCCGATCCTGATCATGCCGCACGCCACCCATCACAACGAGCGGGCCCCCATGCCGGCGGGGCGCACGATCGTGTCGTACGGATGGCTCGACGAGAGCAAGAAGCCCGAGGTGCTCATCGGCGCCGTGGCCACCTTGGCGGGATGGATGCGCGACATCCGTCTGGTGTTCGCGGGTGGTTGTTCCTCAGAGTTGCGCGCCCGCCTCGACGCGGTGGTGGCGGCCCGCCATCTGGAGGAGTGGGTTCATTTCACGGGATGGCTCGACGCGGATCAGTTGAATGAAACCTTGCTCACCGCCCGTGTCGGAGTGCAATTGCGTCGCCAGGCCCGTGGGCAACGAAGCGGAGCAGTCGCCGAACTGAACTCGCGCGGAATTCCGGTGGTCACCGACATCGGTACCGAGGAGATCACCGACGCCGACGTTTTGTCGGAGTTGTTGCGTCCGCTGCTGATCGACGATCACGACTGGCAGCGCGCATCGGAGGAATCGTGGCGGGCCGGCCAGGAGTTTCTCTTCGAAGATCTGGCCGTAGCGCTCGATCGGTGGGTGTTCCCGACTCGTCCACGCGAACGGGGCACGATCACCCGGGTTCATGACTTGGTGCCCGAGTTGCGCGAACGATCCTCGTTATCGTGAGAGCGCCATGACTCCGCCGGCGCCCTTCGTTCGCATCGTTGTGCTGTCGTTCGATGGCGGTCAGATGACCATCGATTGCATCGAGTCGTTGCTTCGCACCACGTGGCCCACCGACCGCTACGAGATCGTGATGGTCGACAACGGGTCGCTCGACGACGTGACCGAGCAAGTGCGATCGGCCCACCCGACGGTGCGGGTGCTGGAGCCCTTGCGCAACCTCGGTTTCGCGGGCGGATGCAACCTCGGGCTGTCGGCTACTCACGACTCGGACGGACGCGCCCTCGCCGAGTACGAGTTCGCGGCCCTGATCAACAACGACGCCACCGTGGACGCCGGCTGGCTCGCGGGCCTGATGTCCGGATTCGACGCGGGAAGCGACGTCGGTGCGGTCAGCGCCAAGATGCTCTTCGCCGATCGGTTCACCGGTATCGACCTCTCCGTGTCCGAGACGACCACCGCGGGTGGGGGCGACGATCGTGCGATCGGCGTGTGCGTCAGCGGGGTGCGCATCGACGGCCGGCGCGAGGATCATCGCCTGCAGTTCGACGAGGGTTTCCACGGTCCGGTGGCACACGATCCGTCCCGCGACGAGGAGTTCGCTCGCTGGAGCAAGAAGGCCGCTGCCCTGCGCATCGCCGAGACACGGCCGGACCCCTCGACGGTGCAGGTCGTGTCATTGCGATTGTCGGCCGAGACCCGGCGCACCGTCACCCTCACCACCGACATCGACGAGGTGACCGTGGAGATCGGCGGTGGCTATTCGGACAAGAAGCCCGTCTTCTCCTGGGTGGACGTTCGCATCGGATCCGACGTGTTCGACGTGGTGAACAACGTGGGTTCGAACCTGTACCAGCGGGGCTTCGGTGGCGACCGCGGATTCCTCGAGCGTGACCGCGGGCAGTACGAGCAGGCCGCCGAGGTGTTCGCCTGGTGCGGTGGAGCGGTGTTGCTGCGAGGCGACTACCTGAGATCGGTCGGGCTCTTCGACGAGCGCCTGTTCCTGTATTACGAGGACACGGACCTGTCGTGGCGCGGTCGGTTGCAAGGATGGCGTTACATCTACACACCCGAGGCCGTCGTGCGACATCGTCATGCGCAGTCGTCGGGACTCGGCAGCGACGTGTTCCGTTTCCACACCGAGCGAAATCGTCTGCTGGTGTTGGCGAAGAACGCGCCGATGTGGCTGGCCGTTCGATCGGGCCTGGGTGAGGTCAAGCGAACCGTGGTGGTGAACGTGCGACATCTGGTTCTGCGTCCCCTCACCTTGCGCATGCCGTCTCGTCCGGAGGCCCGGCATCGTCGACGCGTGCTGAGGAGTTACCTGAGTCTTCTTCCCGCGATGCTCCGAGATCGTTGGATGATGGATCGTCATGTCTCGCGC
>JAURHL010000055.1 GCA_030833305.1 Acidimicrobiales bacterium
CCTTCAACTTGTCGGGCATGCCGGCACCGGCCAAGGCGGTTTTGCGGCGCACGGCGTTGCGGGCGTTCTTGGCCGCCACGCGCGCCTGGGCCGCCGCCTGGGCCTTCTTCACGATCTTGTTGGCTTCGGTGGGATTCTCGTCGAGCCATTCGGCGAGCCGTTCGTTGGTGACCTTCTGCACGAACGACCGCATGGAGACGTTGCCGAGCTTGGCCTTGGTCTGACCCTCGAACTGGGGCTCGGACAACTTCACCGAGATGATGGCGGTGATGCCCTCGCGGATGTCCTCACCCAGGAGGTTGTCGTCCTTTTCTTTCAGCAAGCCACGGTTCTTGGCGTACTTGTTCACGACACTCGTGAGGGCGGTCTTGAAGCCCTCGACGTGCATGCCGCCCTCGATGGTGCTGATGCCGTTGGCGTACCCGTGAATGCCTTCGTGGTATCCGGTGTTCCACTGCAAGGCGATGTCGAGCATCTGGCCCTCGTCCTCGTCCTCGTAGTGCGCGACCTTGCTGAACAAGGCCTCCTTGGACTGGTTCAGGTGCTTCACGAAGTCGACGATGCCGCCCTTGTACTGGAACGTGACCTCTTGTTCCTTGCCGGGTCGCTCGTCCTTGAACACGATCTCGAGACCGCGGTTGAGGAACGCCATGGTTTGCAGGCGTTCCAACACCGTACGAGCCACGAACTCGGTTCCCTCGGAGGCGAAGATCGTCGGATCGGGAAGGAACGTGACGGTGGTGCCGTTCTTGCGTCCGCGCGCCGGTGTGTCACCGGTGGCCGACAACTTGCCCGTCGGCTTTCCGCCGTCGACGAATTCCATCTCGTGGCGCTTTCCGCCGCGGTCGATCTGCAGGTGCACCCGCTTGGACAATGCGTTCACCACGGACACGCCGACGCCGTGCAGACCGCCGGAGACCTTGTAGCCCTCACCACCGAATTTTCCGCCCGCGTGCAGCACCGTGAGCACCACTTCGGCCGCGCTCTTGCCCTTGTGCGGGCCCGATGGGTACGGGTCGACGGGGATGCCGCGGCCGTTGTCGTCGACGCGACACGAGCCGTCGGCCAACAATGACACCCCGATGCGGTCACAGTGCCCGGCCATGGCCTCGTCCACCGAGTTGTCCACGACTTCCCAGATCAAGTGATGGAGACCAGCGAGGCCGGTGGAGCCGATGTACATGCCCGGGCGCTTGCGAACCGGGTCCAGGCCTTCGAGTACTTGGATGTCTTTGGCGCCGTAATCAGCGGTGGCGGTGGTGGAGCTCTTGGTGGACACGGATTCCTCTGTTGGACGGGCAAAAGTCGGGTGGGTGGGCGGGCCACGAACCGACGTGACACAACAGCAAAAACCTTAGTCGCTGGGTGTGCTGCGGACGTGGCAATTCAACCCATTTATGCTGGGAAAACGCGGTTTTTTAGCGACGTCGGCGGACCCGAATTTCGAGGCGTTCCACCGGTCCACTTCCCGCCGTTCGGAGCCGCTCCAGGAGGTCGCTTTCGAGGAACTTCATCTGGGTGGCCCACGCGGGGTCGTCCACCTCGACGACCAACACTCCGGCGTCCAATTTCAGGGGTCGCACGTGCTGGGCCACGGGCTCGCCCACCAACTCGGCCCACCGGGAAAAGACCGTCACCGTGGTCTCGCGGTCGCCCTGACGAAACGAACGCAGCAGTCGCTCGATGCCCGCCGCCAACGGTCGCGGTTCGGTGCTCATGGGCCCGGAGCCTCGGTTCCCACGGCGCCAACCATGGCGCCTCCTTCGATCCGCAACACCCGGTCGGGTCGGGCCGCGGGGGGCAGGGTGCTGGCGGTGGTGATGACCACCTGACCCGCCGGGAGGTGGCCCAGCAACGCCGTGCATCGCTCGGGGTCCAATTCGCTCAGAACGTCGTCCAGAACCAGCAGTGGCGTCATGCCGGTGGTTTGCGAGATCAAACGATGGGCGGCCAAACGCAGCGACAGCGCCAGACAACGCATCTCACCCTGACTGGCGTGGGTTCGTGCGGGCAAGGCCCCCAGATGAAAGTCCACGTCGTCGCGGTGCGGACCCACGGTGGACACCCCGCGGCGTACGTCATCGGTGCGGGCGGCCGCCAACGCCGCCGCCAACCCGGTTCGACGCCACGACGGTTCGTACACCAGGGACACCGCCAGGGGCGCGCCGGCCAGATGCTGATACGCCTCTTCCACCACCGGTTGCATCTGGGCCACCAGGGTGGCCCGGTCCTGACCGATCTGGTCCCCCACCTCGGCGAGTTTCTGGTCCCACACGTCGAGGGTGAACGCCACGTCGTCGGACAGACGTCCACCGGCTTGTCGAAGCAGTGTGTTGCGCTGTTTCACGATGCGGTCCAACTCGAGGCGTAGCGCGTCGTTCTTCACGGCCAGCGACGCGAGGGTCTCGTCCACGAGTCGTCGTCGTTCGCCCGGGCCCCCCTTCACCAATTCGAGATCGTCCGGCGAGAATACCGTGACGCGTAGCACCCCGAGCAGATCGCGAGTGCGCGCCAAACGTTGTCGGTTCACTTGGACATTCACGCGACCTTGGCGTTGTATTTGCACCTCGACGAGCATGTCGCGCCCGTCGGCGTGTCTCACCGTGGCGCGAATGGTGGCGAACTCGGCGCCCTCGCGAACGAGAGCCGCGGTGGGACTCTGACGGAAGCTGTCCAGGGTGGCCAGAAACGCCATGGCCTCCGCCACGTTCGTCTTGCCTTGCGCGTTGCGTCCGACGATGGCGGTCACGCCCGGCGTCAGGTCGAACGCGGCCGATGTGTAGTTGCGGAAGTCGACGAGCTGAAGTTGCTCGACGATCATCACGACTTCAGTGGCATCAACAGATACGTGAAGTTCGGCTGACCCACACCCTTGATGACCGCGAGTTTGCTGGGCTCGCTCGTCTGAATGGTGACATCGTCGGTGCCGCACGCCTCGAGACCCTGGGTCAACATTTCGTTGTTGAAGCGGATCTCGATGTCGTTGCCGGCATGGTTGGCATCGATCTGCTCGGTGGCCTCCCCGTTGTCGGGTGTGATCATGCGTAACGTCACGGCGATACCCGTGATCTGCATCCGCAACGGGGTTCCGATGGGGTCGCGGGCCACCAGTTTCACGCGCCGAATGGCCTCCGTGAGCGGCTCGCGCGCCACGGTGAGGGTGTTGGGAAGATTCGGTGGAATCAACCGCTGGTAGTCGGCGAACGACCCGGTGAGCAACCGGGTCACCAAGCGGGTGCTTCCGGCCTCGAAGGTCACGTCGTTCTCGGTGATGTTCATCGAGACGCGCTCCTGGCGGTCCAACAAGCGCAGCAATTCGCTGAGGGCGCGGGCGGGCACCACGACGCTCTTGCCGTCGGGAATGACGCTGGCGTCGATGTCGCGGATGGCCATGCGGTACGAATCGGTGGCAACCATCCGCAACTTGCCGTCGATTCCGGTCATGTAGACGCCGGTGTAGACACCGCGTGCGTCGTCGGTACTGGCGGCGCGCACCACTTGACGCAACGCCTCGGCGAATTCGGGCGCCGACATCGGTGCCCCTTCACCGACGGTGCCGGACCACTTCGGGAAATCGTCACCGGCACCGATGGGGACGTTGAAATTGACCCGTCCGGCCGAGATCTCGACTTTGTCCTCGACGACTTCGAAGTCGACCGCCCCCGACGGCAACGACTTCACGACGTCGGCGATGAGTTTTCCCGGAACCAACACCACGCCGTCTTTGCCGTTGGAGACGGTGATGGACGAGTCGATGGTGAGATCGCCATCGGTTCCGGTCACGCGCAACGACTCGCCGGCCAGCACCAGTCGTAAACATGACAACGTCGGGTTGGTACCCCGATTGCTCGCCGCACGGCTGGTGGCGTTGAAGGCTTCGTTCAGGACCTCGCGTTCGCAACGAAACTTCACGGGTGGGCTCCTTGTGCTCGATGGGCTCGGGGTGTTGTTGACATCGTCCGGTGATGCTTCAAGATAGTTCTAGTAATAAGCGTTGTGGATTGTGGACAAACACCCGTCCGCCCAGCGTAGAACATGGATCGGGGTGTGTCGGCTTGTACACAGTCGCGCACAGCCGCATGGTGACATCGGGGTGTGTCGGGGGATAACCCGACCCTGTGCACAGGCGCATCAACACGATGCGCACACGATGTCCACACGCGGCCCATCGATCGAATCTCCCTCAGTCCAACTTCAGGTTCTTGACCAACATGGTCACCTGGTCGAAGGTTTGCGTGCGTTCCATCATCAAACGCTGGATCTTCTCTACGGCATGGATCACGGTGGTGTGGTCACGTCCACCGAACAACCGAGCGATGGCGGGATACGACAAGTCGGTGAGTTCACGGAAGACGTACATCGCTTCTTGACGCGCGGCCACCAACGGTCGTTGGCGACTCTTGCCTTTGAGGGCCTCCACGCTGTGACCGAGGAGACGCGCGATTTCGGTCAGCAACTCCTCGTCGGTCCGGTGTTTGGGCGCCGAATCCGGAAGAAGGTCCTCGAGCAACCGTTCGGCTTGACCCACCGTCATGTCGACGCGGTTCAAACTGGCGTAGGCACTCACACGAATGAGGGCGCCCTCGAGCTCACGAATGTTGCTGGTGACGCGCGAGGCGATGAAGTTCAGGACGTCGGCGGGAACATGGGTGCCCTCACGCTCGGTCTTGTTGCGCAGAATCGCGAGGCGGGTCTCGAGGTCCGGGGGTTGAACATCGGTGATCAATCCCCAACGGAATCGACCGATCAGACGCTCTTCCAGATTCGGGATGGCGTCGGGGACGCGGTCCGAGGAGATGACGATCTGCTTGTTGGCGCCGTGGAGGGCGTTGAAGGTGTGGAAGAACTCCTCCTGCAAACCCTCCTTGCCCTCCATGAACTGGATGTCGTCGATGAGTAGAACGTCGATGTCGCGGTAGCGACGCTTGAAGTTGGCGATCGAGTTGTTACGGATGCCGTCGACGTACTCGTTGAGGAAGGTCTCCGTCGAGATGTATCGCACCTGATAGTGGCTGTAGTTCTGGAGGACGTAGTGCCCGATGGCGTGCAACAGGTGCGTCTTTCCCAGACCAGCCGATCCGTAAATGAACAAAGGGTTGTAGGACCGGGCCGGGGTCTCGGCAACACGTTGCGCGGCGGCCAGGGCGAAGCTGTTCGATGCTCCGCGCACGAAGGTTTCGAAGGTGTAGCGCGGGTTCAGCCCGGCTCGGTCGGCAACCGAGGACCCGTCGGGCTCGGGCACCTTCACCACGACGGTTTCGACGGGTCGCACCGCCAAGGTGGGGGTCACGTCGATGACCGCGTTGTCAGGGGCCACGATCTCGACGACCAGGTTGCGGGACCCGGCGCCGGCCTCGGCCATGGCATCGAGCACGATCGGGTAATAACGAGACAGGATCTTGTCGCGCACGGTTCCACTTGGCACCGCCAGTCGCAACGTGTCCTCGGTGACCCCCAAGGCGTGCACGTCGTTGAACGTGGAGTACCACACCGCGTCGGACACCTGGGCGCGCAAGGAGAGGGACACGGCTGTCCACATGTTCTCCGCCTCTTCCACCTGCGACTCCGTGCCTTTCGTGCTTCCCCATCCACAGCAGTGTCCACATGGTGTGGACAACCTCTGACTGCGGAGTGTGTGACCGTGTCGGCACCAAATCCACAGGGTTCGGCGCCGGAATCGGAGACCCTAGCACCCTGTGGATAGTGAGTGAAAAGTTGGGATTGGGAGACCATGTTGCCCTCGGCGACCTCGTCCCCTTAGCCTTGCCCTTTGCACCCGAAATCGGGGTCGGCCCCGTCAGGTCGTCACCGGCCTCGGGAGGGCTAAATAGTGGCCACTACCTGGTGTTTCTCGCCTGCATTGGTCGTCACCAGGAATCGAGGAGTCTGTCGTGAAGCGTACGTATCAACCCAACAAGAAGCGCCGGTCGGTGAAGCACGGCTTCCGCGCGCGCATGTCCACCCGCGCCGGCCGAGCGGTTCTCAAGGCCCGGCGCCTGAAGGGTCGCAAGCGGCTGTCGGCTTGATCGGACGTCTCCACGGCCGGGACGAGTTCGCTCGACTTCGTCGAGAGGGAACTCGAGTACGCAGTGGAGTCCTCTGGTGCACCATGGTCGTCGATCCTTCACTCGATGGCCCGCGGGTGGCCTTTGCGATCGGTCGGCAGTCCGGAATTGCCGTCGATCGCAACCGGGCCCGCCGGCGGTGTCGTGAAGCTCTCCGCGGTGTGACACTCCCCCCGGGCCTGTACTTGTTCGGCCTCACCCGGCCCGCTCACGACGTGTCCTTCGCCCGCCTGCGCACCAGCGTCGCCGATCTCCAGTCTCGAATCTCATTATGAAATCGTTCCTGCTCAAGAGCATTGTTTGGTATCAAAAGGGCCGAGAGGGTCGGCCGTCTCCGTGCCGCTTCACGCCGTCGTGCTCCGAATACGCCAAACAAGCCGTGGAGCAATATGGTGCCGGGCGGGGCACCTGGCTCAGTATCCGTCGTCTGAGTCGTTGTCGGCCCTTCGGCCCGTCGGGTTTCGACCCGGTCCCCGAAGCGCGCGATCACGGCGACCACTCTCATCCGCATCACATCCATCAGAAACAAGGGGCGTCCTGACATGTTCCAAGCCGCGGCCTGGCTGATCAGCCAGTTCTACGAACTCACCAGTAATCACATCTTTTCGATCTCATTGGTCGCCCTGGTGATCATGATGTTGATCTTCCCGCTGACCCTGAAGAGCACCAAGTCGATGCTCGAAATGCAACGTGTTCAACCCGAAATGCGTCGTCTGCAGCAGCAGTATCGCAACGATCGCCAGAAGTTGAACGAAGAGATGATGAAGCTCTACCAAGAGCACAAAGTCAATCCATTGGCATCCTGTCTGCCACTACTTGCGCAGATGCCCATCTTCATCATCATGTTCCGAGTGCTTCACGGGCTCACGAACAAGGATGCCAACGGCCTGATCGACCCCGACTACATCAGCAAATCGAGCAAGTTGTTCGAGAGCCTTTCGGGCGAGAAAGAGATGCTGTCGTTCGGCCTCGACTTGTCACTCACCCCGGTGAAGGCCATTCAGGACAATGCGGCCACCGGAGTGATCTATGCCCTGTTGGTGGCGGCCCTGATGGGCTTGTACTTCCTGCAGCAGCGCATGATCGCGTCACGCACAGTCTCGCCCACCATGTCGGCCACTCAGCAAAAAGTGATGCAGTACCTGCCGGTCTTCTTCGGTGTCTTTCAGCTGTTTTTCCCCGTTGCGCTGGTGTTTTACTACATCGCCCAAACCCTTGTGCGCATCGCCCAGCAGAGTTACATCACCCGTCGCTTCTACCGTGGCGATGAGTCTTTGGGCAAACAGGCCCAAGCGGCCAGCGCCAAGGCCCGTGAGATGGCCGAGAAGGACGGTGGAGGAACCGGCCTGTTCAGCCAACTGAAGCAGGACGCCGCGCGGAGCAAAGAACAGCCCAAGTCGTCCCCCAAGTCCACTCCCAACAAGCGGGTGACCCCTCCCAAGTCGGGCTCGACCCCTGGTAAGGGTAAGCCCACTCCCCCGAATCGTCCCAAGCCGTCAGCGGGCAAATCCCGGCACCCCAAGCCCCCTCGCCCCTGACCCAACCAAGAAAAGAGTGACCCATGGAATGGGTGGAAACCACCGGAAAATCCGTCGACGAGGCCAAGAGCATCGCCTTGGACCGTTTGGGCGTTGCCGATGAAGACGCCGAGTTCGAGATCCTCGAGGAGCCCAAGCCCGGGCTGTTCGGCCGTGTTCGTGGTGAGGCCCGCGTGCGGGCCCGCGTGAAGCCCAAGTCGCCACGAGCCAAGAACGATCGCCGTGATCGGGGTCGCCGTCGTGAGGGGGCGCCCCGCGAAGAAGGTTCCAACGAGCGCGCGAGCGACAACCGTTCGTCCCGCCAAAAGCCTCAGAAGCAGGAGAAAAAGATGACCGACAACGCCGACCGCCCCCGCCGTGAGCGCCCGGAGGGCCCGCCCGCTGATCCCGCGACTGTCGCGGCCGAAGCCGAAAAGTTCCTGCTCGGTCTGGCGGCGGCGCTCGGCGCATCAGCCACCGCCAATTCGGTGATCGACGGCGACGACATCGAAGTCCACCTGAACGGCAGCGACTTGGGTCTGCTGGTCGGCCCGCGGGGGAGCACCCTGCAGGCGGTTCAGGACATCACCCGCGTGGTGGCCCAACGCCGCATGGGTGACCACGAGACCCGTTTGCGGATCGACGTGGGTGGTTATCGGGCCAAGCGCAAGGAGGCCTTGGGTCGCTTCGTGAATCAGGTGGCCGACGAGGTGGTGTCGACGGGCACCGCGCGAGCATTGGAGGCCATGCCGTCGTCCGACCGCAAGATCGTGCACGACGCCCTGAATGGTCGCACCGACATCGCCACCCATTCCGAAGGTGAGGATCCCAACCGCCGGGTGGTCATCACCCCGGCAACTGCACCCGAAGGCTGATGTCGGCGCTGACCCCCGACAACCGAGCACGACTGATCGATGCGCTGGGCGAAGCCCAGCGCATCGGCATGTTGGGGGACCGACCACTCGAGGAGGTCGTCGACCACTCCTTGGGCTTCGTCGAGGCCCTACCGTCGCAGGTACGGACGGTCATTGATCTGGGCTCGGGCGGCGGTGACCCCGGTCTGGTGATCGCGATGGCCCGACCGGAGTTGTCTCTGACCCTGGTCGATCGTCGCGCCAAACGCACGGATCTTCTGGTGCGCCTGGTGGGACGGCTCGGGCTCCGTGATCGGGTGGAGGTTGTGGAATCCGACGTCGAGGAGATTCCCACCCGATTCGCGAACCGGACGTGGGATGTCGTGACCAGTCGGGGCTTTGGACCCCCCGATTACACCGCCCGTCTCGGGGTACCTCTTCTTGCCCCTGCCGGACTGTTGTTGGTGAGCGAACCCCCAGGTTCTGGGGGTGCACGGTGGTTGGGAGTGTCAGGGTTAGTGCTTCGGGAGATTGTGGCTGGCGTCGCGATCCTGGAGCGCCGCTGAGAATGTTCCACGTGGAACATGGGGCCCCGGGAGCTCCCCCGATGTTCTACGTGGAACACATCACACCGATCCGGTACTGTGACTTGTATGGCCGCTGACTCGACAACCCCGCACCCGCTACCGCGGATTTTGGCAGTGGCGAACCAAAAGGGCGGGGTGGGCAAGACCACTACGTCCGTCAACCTCAGTGCCTGCTTGGCCGAGGCCGGCTACCGGGTGCTTCTCGTCGACTTGGATCCGCAAGGAAATGCTTCGTCGGGGGTCGGAATCGATACTCGGGGGATCGAGACGTCCATGTACGACGTGATCCTGCACGACGCCCCCATGGAAGACTGCATCGAGCCCGCGTCGGTCAAGAACCTCTTCGTGGCCCCCTCGAACCTCGATCTGGCGGGCGCCGAGATCGAGCTCGTCCCCCAATTCGCCCGCGAAGGTCGACTCAAACGGGCGATCGAATCAGTCATCGATGACTACGACTTCGTTCTCATCGATTGCCCTCCGTCGCTGGGTTTGTTGACCGTCAACGCCTTGGTGGCGGCCCGCGAGGTACTGGTGCCCATCCAGTGTGAGTATTACGCCCTCGAAGGTCTGGGACAGCTTCTGCGCAACGTTGACCTGGTCAAGCGGAACCTGAACCCCGAACTGGAAGTCAGCACGATCCTGCTGGTCATGTTCGATGCGCGCACCCAACTGTCGTCGGATGTGGAAAACGAAGTACGCGAACACTTTGGGGACAAGGTTCTGCCGACACGAATTCCCCGCAACGTCAAGTTGTCCGAGGCCCCCAGCCATCATCAACCGATCAATGTGTACGATCCCTCGTCGAAGGGCGCCATCGCCTATCGACTGTCCGCCAAGGAGGTGGCCGGTGGCGCGACGCCCAGGTCTCGGTAGAGGACTCGATTCCCTGATTCCCTCGGGCGAGGGACGGGCCACACCGCCCACGGGTGGTGGAGGACCAACCTTGCTGGAGATTCCGGTGGGTGATCTGAGCACCAACCCGAACCAACCCCGACTGCATTTCGACGAGGAGGCATTGGCCGAACTGAGCGCGTCCATCCGCGAGATCGGCGTCCTACAACCCCTACTCGTGCGAGCTCTTCCCGATGGGAATTACCAGATCATCGCGGGTGAGCGGCGCTGGCGAGCCGCCCAGCGGGCCGGGTTGGCCACGGTTCCGGCGGTGGTCAAGACCACCGATGACATGTCGTCGGTGGAGCAGGCCCTGGTCGAGAACCTCCACCGTCAGGATCTGTTGCCGCTCGAGGAAGCCGCGGCGTACCAGCAACTCATCGACGACTTCGGCCTCACCCACGACGCGGTCGCCAAGCGCGTGGGCAAGAGCCGAGCGTCTATCTCCAATTCGTTGCGGCTCTTGACCCTCCCCCCATCCATTCAGGGATTGCTGGCCGACGGAAAGTTGACCGCGGGGCACGCCAAGGCCCTATTGGGGTCGCCGGATCGGGCCTATCAGGAACAGATCGCCCGTCGGGCAGCCGACGAGGGATGGTCCGTGCGAGCCGTGGAGGAAGCCATTCGTGATCGGGGCCTCGAACAAGCGGGCCTCGGTGGCGGGGGATCGACCACGACGACCGGTGGCGGAACCACGCGTCCGGTCAGTCGTTTGCGTCAGCCCGCGGTCCTGGAGCTGGAGCAGCGCTTCTCGGACTATCTGGGGACCAAGGTCGAGGTCAAGATGACCGGGGTCAACAAGAAGGGTTCGGTCACCATCACCTTC
>JAURHL010000056.1 GCA_030833305.1 Acidimicrobiales bacterium
GAGATGGCGACCCTCGTCGGGGGCGCCGAGGTGTTGGCGCGACGTGGTGAAGAATTGGCCGCCCGCGGCGACCTACGGCTCGCCTGTCACTTCGTCGAGATGGCCGGATTGGCCGAACCCGAATCACGCGACATTCACGACATTCGTGCCGCGGTGTACGAACAACGGCGCCGAAGCGAGACCAGCATGATGGCCACCGGCATCTACCGCGCGGCGGCGCACGACTCGAAGAAGATCACCGACGCCTGATCGCGGTCGGTCGGCGACGACAACAGTGGTGGGCGAGGGGGGACTTGAACCCCCACGTTCTTACGAACACTGGCACCTGAAGCCAGCGCGTCTGCCATTCCGCCACTCGCCCGAGCAACAGGCTTCACAGGGTACCGAGCGCCCCGCACCCGCCCCAACCTGCCCTGCGAGCGGTCCCTCGCCGATACCCTTCACATCTATGGTCGGAGGTGTGTTCAGCCGTGCGTTCCGCGGAAACGTCCGCCCCATCGAGATCGGCCGTCGTCTCGTCACGGAGATCGACGCCAATCGAAGTGTGGACTCCAAGAACCGCCGCGTCGTTCCCAACCACTTTCTCGTTCACTTGTCGCCCGCGGACCTCGAGGCTCTTGAGCCGGTCCGTCGTGATCTCCTCGCCGAGTTGGTCGAAGCCGTCAAGGAGTACGCCAGCGACGAGGGTTACCACCTGAAGGGATCGGTGTCGGTGGCCATCGACGCCGACGACTCGTTGAAAGTCGGTCGTATCAAGGTCTCCTGCGAGATCCGCGCCACCGG
This sequence comes from Acidimicrobiales bacterium, assembly GCA_030833305.1. Classification (GTDB taxonomy): domain Bacteria; phylum Actinomycetota; class Acidimicrobiia; order Acidimicrobiales; family Ilumatobacteraceae; genus Casp-actino8. The sequence continues at coordinate 784 of JAURHL010000056.1, forward strand.
GACGACCGCGGTCACCGCGGTCGTCGTCCTGCCCGACGATCGTCGCCTCACCTTGGGAGCCGAAACGTTGGTCATCGGTCGTTCGGCGGACAACGCCATCGTTTTCGATGATCCCAACGTCAGTCGACGACACGCCGAGATCTCGGCAGTCGGCGGAGGATGGGTCGTGAAGGACCTGGGATCGACCAACGGGACCAAGGTCAACGGCGCGACCATCACCGGTGAACGAGCACTACGCGATGGAGACATCGTCTCGTTCGCGAGTCACTCCATCCGCTACGAGGCTCGTCAGGCCTGACCCCGATGATCACCGATCAGCTTCTCGGGCTCCTGAAGATCGTCCTGCTACTCGCCTTGTACGCGTTCTTCGCCCGCGTGCTGTGGGCCGTGTGGAACGAGATCCGTGTTCCCGCCGTGAGCCGAGTCACGATCAACGTCGCGAACCATGAAGCACGACCCGGGGTGATCTCCGCGACCGCTCCCAAGGTCTCGCGCCAGCACCGGGTCGGATCGATGCGCATCATCGCACCCGCCGACATGAAAGGAATCGTCGTCGACCTCGGAGCCGAGGAGATCATCATCGGGCGCGACGAGACCTGCGCACTGCAGTTGGCCCCCGACACCGGAGCGAGCGCTCGCCACGCGCTCATCCGTCGCGTCGACGGCTACACGACGATCGAGGATCTCGGTTCGACAAATCACACCTCCGTGAACGGCAAGTTCATCTCCAGCCCGACACGTCTACGAGTGGGCGATCGCATCCACATCGGACTCGTCACGCTCGAGGTGGAGAGATGATCCGCGCTCGGGTCGGGGCTCGCACGGATGTCGGACGCATTCGTGACGGCAACGAGGACTCCTTCGTGGCCATCGACGGTTTGTACTTCGTGGCCGACGGAATGGGCGGCCACAGTGCCGGTGAAGTCGCCAGTGCCATCGCCGTCGGCACCCTCTCCGACCTGCACACCTCGGCCGACGGCGGACTCGCCGACGAGGATCAGGTGGCCGATGCGGTGTCGACGGCCAATCTGGCCATCTTCATGGAAGCCATCGACGATCCGAGCAAGGCCGGTATGGGAACCACGCTCACCGGTCTCGTCGTCACCGATGCCTCCTCGAACAAGATCGTCGTGGCCAACGTCGGTGATTCGCGCACCTATCTGTGGCGCCATGGCGAGCTTCGGCAGGTCACCAAGGACCACTCACACGTGCAGTCCTTGGTCGACCGAGGGGCAATCACACGGGCCGAGGCTCGCGTGCATTTCCAACGCAACATCGTGTTGCGCGCGATGGGGATCGAGTCGTACGTCGACGTGGACACCTTCCCGCTCGACGTGGAGGACGGGGATCGCTTCATCATGTGCAGCGACGGACTGGTGGACGAGGCGGCCGACGACGAGATCGAGGTCGAGATCCGCGAGGCCACCGACGTTCAGGACCTCGCCGATCGATTGGTGAATCTGGCCAATCGCAACGGCGGTCGGGACAACATCACCGTCGTCGTGGTCGACTTCGAGACCGTGGTCGACTTCGAGACCGTCGACGCGCCGGTCGTCGTTGGACCAGAACCCGACGACGAGGACGGCTACACGATCATCTGCGCTCTTCCGGCCCCCGAAACCTCGCGGCCGTCGCATTGGTTCGCCGTGGGTGCGTGGAGCATGTTCGTCCTGTCGGCGGCGATTGCCATCACCGTCGTGGTCTCCGCATTGGTGTCGTGAGTTTCGTCGCCGACCGTCGGCGGGCCACCGAACTACGCCTGGTGATCTTCGCCGGGCTGATCACCGCCGGTGCCTACACGTTGGCCTCGCTCGGCAAGAACTCGGTCATTCCGCCGCGCATTCTTCCGTTCCTCGCCGTGTTGCTGTTGATCCTGGTGTCGGCGCACATCGCCGTTCGTCTCCTGGCCCCCGGTGCCGACTCCACGCTCTTGCCGGTGGCCGCCTTGCTCAACGGTCTCGGTTACGTGATGATCGCCCGGCTGTCCGAGCGATTGGCCGGGCTTCAGACCACCTGGACCCTCGTCGGCGTCATCGCTTTCACCGTCACGTTGATCGTCGTTCGACGGGTGAACGATCTGGCCCGCTTCAAGTGGAGTTTTTTTCTCGTGGGGGCCGGACTCCTCCTTCTGCCGATGGTCCCCGGCGTGGGGTTCTCCTCCGGAGGCGCCCGCATCTGGGTGAGCATCGGACCCGTCAACTTCCAGCCGGGTGAGTTCGCCAAGATCGCCCTCGCTCTCTTCTTCGCCGCCTACTTGGCCGAGCGTCGCGAGTTGATCAAGAACGGAACGTGGCGAGTCGGCAGGTTCCTGCTGCCCGAACCTCGCGACCTCCTGCCACTTCTGGGCGCTTGGGGCTTCAGCGTGGTCTTGATGGTCGGTCAGAAGGATCTGGGTTCCAGCTTGTTGTTCTTCACTCTCTTCATCGTGATGGTGTGGATCGCCACCGAAAAGGCGGCATTCATGACGATCGGGTTGGCTCTGTTCGCGCTCAGTGCCACCACCGCCTACTTCGTCTTCGACCACGTTCAGACGCGGGTCTCCATTTGGCTCGATCCCTGGCAGAGTTATCGCGGGCGCGGATACCAGATCGCCCAGTCGATGTTCGCTCTGGGTAGCGGAGGCCTCGGCGGAACCGGTCTCGGTCTCGGGGATCCCACGCGTATTCCCGAAGCCAAGAACGATTTCATCTTCGCCGCCATCGGTGAGGAATTGGGTCTCTTCGGGGCCACCGCGATCCTGATCGCGTTCTTGTTGATCATCGGTGCGGGACTGCGCACCGCGATGCGCGCCAAGCGAGACTTCGCGAAGTTGTTGGCGATCGGACTGACGACCATCGTGGGGATGCAGGCGTTCATCATCGTCGGAGGCGTCATCCGCGTCGTTCCCCTGACCGGCATCACCTTGCCCTTCGTCAGTTACGGAGGATCCAGCCTGGTGGCCAACTACGTGCTTCTGGCGTTGCTGTTGCGCATCAGCGACAACACCGCCAAGCGTCTCGGTGAGGCACCCGACCAGATGAGCGCGGTCGAGCGCTTCGAAGCGGCGCGAGCTCGACGCACGGCCACCCGCTCGGGAGTGACCGAATGAACCGGCGCATCGGAAAACTCGCATTGGCGTTCTTCGCGCTGTACGTCGTCCTGTTCGCGCAACTGAACCTCATCCAAGTGGGTCGCAAGTCCACCCTCGACGGCGACACCCGCAACACCCGACAGACGGTGAAGAACTTCAACGATCCTCGGGGCGACATCGTCACATCGGACGGAGTCGTGATCGCGACGAGCCTTCGCAGCGAACCCGGTGATCGGTTCGACTGGCAACGCACGTACCCACACGATGACACCTACTCCGCCATCACCGGGTACTTCACCTTCGACTTCGGCGCGACCGGGGTGGAAAAGGTGGAGAACGACGTGCTGGCTGGCCGAACCGCGGCCCAGCAGATCAGCGGACTCGGCGCATTGTTCAGCGGGCGCGACGTCACCGGTGACGTGGAGGTCACCATCGATTCGCACATCCAGGAAGCGGCCAAGGCGGCGTTGGGTGATCGCGAGGGATCCGTGGTGGTGTTGGAGCCGGCAACGGGTGCGGTGAAAGCGATGTATTCGTGGCCGACGTTCGACACGAACTTGGTGGCCACCCACGATGCGGACGAGGCCCAGGCGATCTTCGAGTACCTCGACGCCACTCCCGGCAAACCGCTGCTCGCCAACGCCTATCAAGAGCGGTACATGCCCGGTTCGACGTTCAAGATCGTCACCACCGCGGCCGCGCTCGATGCGGGTCTCATCGACGACACCACCATCTGGGCCGAGGAATCCGAGTTCCTGCCTCCGCAAACGATCGATCCCATTCAGAACTACGGCGGCAAGGTGTGCGGTGGAGATCTCACCGAGGTCTTCCGCCGATCATGCAACACGCCGTTCGCGCGAACGGCCATCGCTCTCGGACCCGACGCCATGGTGGAGGCCGCCGTACGGTTCGGCATCGGTGACACGTTGCCCATCGACCTTCCGTCACCGGCGGCCAGTTACTTCGGCGACGTCGATTACTTCGAGCAGAACCTTCCGCTGTTGGGCATCGGCGGCTTCGGGCAAGGGAACACCTCCATGGTGCCGTTGCACATGGCGATGGTGGCGGCCTCGGTGGCCAACGGTGGTGTGATGATGAGACCTCACGTGGTGGCGGCCACCTTCGACCAGGATGGTCGGACCCTTCGTCGAACCGCTCCCACCCCATGGCGCACTCCGATGACGGCGTCCACGGCCGACCGTCTCACGAAACTGATGGTCGAAGTGGTGAACAACGGCACCGCGTCATGCTGTTTGCGCCTGTCGAACGGCGTTCAGGCCGCGGCCAAGACCGGCACGGCACAATTGAACATGGCCGGCGAACCCGAACGAAGCCACGCCTGGATCGTGGCGTTCGCCCCCGCAGAGGCTCCGCGCTACGCGATCGTCGTCATGTTGAAGGGCACCACCGCCGAGATCAGCGAGGGTACCGGTGGCACGCTGGCCGGACCCATCGCCAGTCGCGTGCTCGACGTGGCACTGGGTCGGTGATTCGCCCGCGCGCAACTCTGCGACCCTGCCGAGCAGGGGCGACTCGGCTCGTGTGGTTCCCGTCGGTAGCCTTGCCCCACCTATGTCCGAGGCCGGCCCCACCATCTTGAGCGACCGTTACGAACAGCAACAGCGGATCGGACGTGGTGGGATGGCCGACGTCTACCTGGCCCGTGACCTGCTCCTCGACCGACTGGTCGCGATCAAGGTCCTGTTCCCCGAATACGCCACCGACCCCGCCTTCGTCGAGCGTTTCCGCCGCGAGGCCCAAGCGGCGGCCAACCTCACCCATCCCAACATCGTCAGCGTCTACGACTGGGGTCGCAGCAACAACACGTATTTCATCGCCATGGAATACGTCCCCGGGCGCACCTTGGCCGACGCCATGCGCGACACCGGTGTCGTCAGCGCCGACAAAGCGGCCGAACTGGGCATCGAGATCGCCGGGGGACTCGCGTTCGCTCATCGCAACAACGTGATCCATCGCGACATCAAGCCGGGCAACATCCTGATCGGGAACACCAAGACCTTGAAAGTGGCCGACTTCGGAATCGCCCGGGCCCTGGGCAGTGCGGCCGACAGCTCGCTCACCCAGGTGGGCGCCGTCATGGGAACTGCCGCCTATCTCTCGCCCGAACAAGCCCAAGGTGGCCAACCCGACCCGCGCAGCGACCTGTATTCCCTCGGAATCGTGTTGTACGAGTTGGTCGCGGGCCACGTTCCCTTCCTCGGTGACACACCGCTGGCCATCGCCTACAAGCAGGTCCACGAACAGCCCCGGCCTCTCCACGAGATCCGGGGTGACGTGCCCCGCGCCTTCGAGGCGATCGTGGCCCGATTGCTCGCCAAGGATCCGAGCCGCCGTTATCCCAACGCTCAAGCGGTCCGCGACGACTTGCGTCGGTTCCGCGAGGGTTCGCCGGTGCAGGCATTGGTGGCGCTCATCAACCGTCGCGATGGCGACCCCACGCCACCGGCCATCGACGCGCCCACCATGGTCATCACCGAAGGTCCGCTCATCGGCCCCGGTGACGGGGTGGACCCCCTGCCACCCGTCACGACGACCTCCACGGGTGCCCCGGATGCCGGAACGACGATGCCGTTGCCGCGCACGATCATCGTGGCCAATCCCGAATTGGCGCCGGGATACACGCCCGGGGTCTCCACCGTTCCGCCCACCGATCTGCAACGGCGGCGACGCAACATCGTGATCGCCGCGGTGTCGGCGGCGATGGTTCTGGTGATCGCGGCCGTCATCGCCGTCATCGCCTTGTCGGGGGGCGGACCAACGAGCACGACGTTCGCCATCCAAAGCGTCACCGGCCTGACGCTCGAAGAAGCCGTCACCACCCTGGAAGATGCCGGCCTCGACGTGATCCCGGTGGCCGAAGAAACCTCGAGCGTCGATGCGAACGTGGTCTGGAAGCAGATTCCGGCGCCGGGTGAACAGGTGAGCGAGGGCGACACCGTTCAGGTCATCTACAACCCGTCGAACGATCCGATTCCGGTGCCCGATCTGGCCGGACTCACCGTCGAACAGGCACGACTCGCGCTCCTCGACCTGGGGCTCACCATCGGCACCATCACGATGCAGAACGACCCCACCGTTCCCGAGAACACCATCATCGCCACCACGCCCGCGGAGGGAGAGCAGGTGTTGGGTGGCGCGACGATCGATCTGATCGTCAGCCAAGGCAGTGGGATCGTGCAGATTCCCAATGTTCAGGGACAAACCAGTGATGCCGCGCGGTCGGTGTTGGAAGGTGAGCCGTTCGACTTCATCGTCTCGATCGTGCCCGAGGCCAGCGACACCGTCGAATCCGGTCGGGTCACCCGAACGAGCCCGAACATCTCCAGTCAGACGACCAAGGGCTCCGCAATCACGCTGTACGTCTCGACCGGTCAGGCCACCGTTGCGGTACCGCCAGTCACCGGTATCACGGAGGCCGAGGCACGATCGGCGCTGCGTGGATTCGTCGTCCGCGTCGAGTTCATCGACGTTCCTTCGGGAAGCGCCAACGACGGTTTGGTGATCGCTCAGGATCCGAGTGCCGGTGTGCAGATCGCCCCCGGGGGACGCATCCTGCTGAAGGTCGGCAAGGCGGCCACTCCGGTCACGACCACCACCCCGGCTTCCACCACGACCAGTCCGTCGACGACGACACCGTGAGTCCGAGGACGTTCAGCGAACGCAACTGCTCAGGAAGTTACGCAGCATCGCATGTCCCGATCCGGTGAGGATGCTCTCGGGATGGAACTGCACTCCCTCGACCGGCAGCGAGCGGTGGCGGACGCCCATCAGAATGCCGTCCGCGGTGTGTGCGGTGGCCTCCAGGCACTCGGGCAGTGTGGCCGGGTCGATCACGAGTGAGTGGTAGCGAGTGGCGGTGACCGGGTTCTCGACGCCGGCGAACACACCGACATCGTGATGACGCACCACGCTGGTCTTACCGTGCATCAAGTGGGGGGCGCGCACCACACGACCACCGAAGACGTGGCCGATGGCCTGATGTCCGAGACACACGCCAAAGACGGGGGTTCCCCGTTCGGCGAAGGGAATGATGACGTCACAGATGATGCCGGCGTCCTCGGGTCGACCCGGCCCCGGGGAGAGCAAAACCCCGTCGACTTTCAGGCTCAACGCCTGCTCGACCGTCAGATCGTCGTTCCGGTGAACCACCGGTTCGGCTCCCAACTCTCCCAGGTACTGGACGAGGTTGTACACGAAGCTGTCGTAGCTATCGAGCACCAGCACACGGGTCACGGTCCCAGCCTGCCACTACACTCGTTGCCGTGGCACCCCCGAAAAGGAAAACAGGCGGACGCACGACCCCCAAGGGCACCAAGCCCGGGGACACACGGCCCACGAATCCCACCCACAACGAACACGGTGTGGCGGCGTCGACCCGTTACACCCCGCCCATTCCGTCATACGTGAAGGAAAGTCCGCGCTGGGTGCCGATCCTGATGTTCGCTCTGTTCATCGTGGGAGCACTCATCATCTTGCTGTACTACTTGGGCGCGGTTCCCGGAGGACGTAGCAACTATTACCTCGTGGCGGGTTTGGCGTTCATCCTCGGTGGGCTGTACACAGCGACCAAGTACCACTAGCGCCCTGAACAGGTATTTAGCGTAAACACGTTGTCCCCAACCTGTGGATAAACACGGGGATAGTCACATCGATGTAACTCGTCGTTCACTCGACGGGGGCCACCAAATCCATGTCTTCCAGACAGTGTCGCGGAGGCTCGGGGTCCTCTTCGGGGGCCAACATCGTCTTGATCTCGAGACCGCACACGCTGCACCGGAACTTCACGTTCACCTTGCGGAGCTCACCCTCGGGCGGGGGCGGCGGCAACGGCGTCGTCATGCTGCGCAACATGCCGACCCCGACTCGCCAGAGAAACAGGAACAACAGGGCGGCCCCGATCAACCAGATGACGCGGGCCAGATCCATGTTTCAGAGCCGCTCGATGATGGTGGCGTTCGCCATGCCGCCGCCTTCGCACATGGTCTGCAGTCCGTAGCGGCCGTTGGTTCGCTCCAGTTCGTGCAGCAACGTGGTCATCAACCGCGCACCCGAGCACCCGAGCGGGTGGCCGAGCGCGATCGCTCCACCGTTCGGGTTCACCCTCTCCATGTCGGGACGGAATTCCTTCTCCCAGGCCAACACCACCGACGCGAACGCCTCGTTGATCTCGACGACGTCCATGTCGTGGATACTGAGACCGGTGCGCTCGAGGATCTTGCGAGTGGCCGGGATCGGTGCGGTCAACATGTAGCGAGGATCGTCACCGGCCAGGCTGAAGTTGACGAAGCGGGCGCGAGGCGTGAGACCGAGGGCTTTGGCCTTGGTCTCACTCATGATGAGGAGTGCCGCGGCGCCGTCGGTGATCTGCGACGAGTTGCCCGCCGTGACACGACCGCCGTCCTCTTCGCTTCGGAACGAGGGCTTCAGCTTGCCCAGGCTCTCCATGCTGGTGTCGCGGATACCCTCGTCGCGCGTCATCCGATTCCCCTCGGCATCGAGCACCGGCAGGATCTCACGCTCGAACCGGCCTTCGGCGGTGGCGCGAGCAGCCCGAGTTTGCGACTGCACTCCGAATCGGTCCATGTCATCGCGCGTGATGTTCCACTTGTCGGCGATCATCTCGGCCGACACTCCCTGCGGCACGAGCCCGCCCGCGTCCTGATAGCGAGCCACGGCCCGGGGGCCGAACGGCCAGCCGTACTTCCCGTCGGCCATCGCCGAGCCCATGGGCACGCGTGTCATCACCTCGACGCCCGCGGCCACCACGATGTCGTAGGCCCCGGCCATCACACCCTGCGCGGCGAAGTGCGCGGCCTGCTGCGAAGATCCACACTGACGATCGATCGTGGTTCCCGGAACGCCTTCGGGCCAACCCGCCGCGAGCACGGCGTTGCGCGCGACGTTCGTCGACTGCTCACCGACCTGCATCACGCAACCCATCACGACGTCGTCGATGAGGCCGGGGTCGAAGCCGTTGCGTTCGACCATGGCACCCATGGCTTCGGCCATGAGATCGACCGGGTGCCAATCCTTCAACTTGCCGTTGCGCTTGCCCAACGGTGTGCGAATGGCGTCGACGATCACTGCGGTGTTCATGAATGGCTCCTCGAATCGATGTGGCGACAGTCTGCTGGGTGTCGCCTGCTCGTCGCCAATCAGGAGCGAAACGGCGCGATTTTGACCAATGCACGTGCCATTGCGGTCACGTCGGCTTCGGAGAGATCACTGGCGAACGCCCGTTGTATGGCGCGGCGATACAGGATGTTCGCGTCGCGCCACACCAGTCGACCCATGCGGGTGAGACGAACCATGACGGCTCGGTTGTCGTCCTCGGTGGGGGCCGGCTCACGGGTGACGTATCCCCGCTCGACCAACGAATCGATACGACGCGAGAGGCTGCTCGGAACCGCCGCCAGCAATTCGCACAACTCCTTCACACGGAGCTGTTCGTCGTTCGCCGCCAGAACGGCCAGCAGATCGAATTGGGGAAGCGACAAATGGAACTCGTCGGCCATCTCGGCTTCGATCATGCGCGACACGACCTCGCCGGCCACCTGGAAGTTGCGCCACAGCGCCACGCGTTCCGCATCGAGTCTGGGCATCGCTCACCTCCCCGGGTGAATCTTCCCAGAAGATCGTTCAGGTTGCAACAAACGAGCGCACCAACTCCATCGCTTGCTCCATGGTGGCCCGCTCACCGATGAGCTTGCGGAAAGGCTTCAGTTGTCGAGGACGACTGACCCCGAGAGCAGCCACCAGTCGTCCGTCGGTCTCGTACAGAGCGACGAACTGACGCTCCTCCGGCGAGCCCACGACGATGCTCACCTTCTCGCCGCC
>JAURHL010000057.1 GCA_030833305.1 Acidimicrobiales bacterium
CCCCGTCGCCGTTCTGGGTGTTCTGCAGCAGGGCAGCGAACCGATCGAGCGCATTGGCCATGCGCGCGTCCGGGGTCGCGCCGCCCTCGAACTCCTCCCAGAGGCCGCGCAGTGCGACGGCTTGATCGCCGGGCAGCAAGGCGAAGATGCGCGCCGCCGCCGCGCATTCCCGGTCGGCCTTGTCGAGGTGTCCAGCGGTGTCGTAGGCGAACGTGTCGCCGGCGTCGATCTCGACGATGTCGTGCACCAGACACAACGACAGCACGTGAAAGAGGTCGACGTCATCGTTGGCGTGCTCGGCCAGCACGAGAGCGAACATCGCCAGATGCCACGAGTGCTCGGCGGTGTTCTCGCGACGTGTGCCGTCGGTGATCAACGTCTGCCGGTTGACCGACTTCAGACGATCGATCTCCATCAAGAAGTCGAGTTGCTGCTGCAGGCGGTCGCTCATCTCGACACCGTGCTCACGACGACACCAGCGAGGCCAGGGCCCAGATGGCGGCGATCAGACCCACACCGGCCATGAACGCGCTGCGGCTGACCGGAGCGCGGGGCAGGTCGCCCTCCTTGGCGCGTGGCGGTGGCTTGATGATGGCCAACGTGTTGCCGGCGAAGAGCGCGCCACCGAGGGCGAGCACCAACCACTTCAACAAATCGTCGCCGAGAAACATGTTCCCATTGTGCCAGCCGAGGTCGACTTGGTAAGACTGCGGGCATGGGTTTCCATCACGTGGCCATCGCCATCCACGACACCAAGGCCAATTACGACTTCTACACGAACGTCATGGGATTCGAATTGGTCAAAACGGTCACCGCGCCAACGCCCGAAGGTGGATTCTCCAAGCACTTCTTCTACTCCACCGGGACCAGCCCGTCGGGCGAGCAGGGCATGATCGCTTTCTGGGAGATCCACGTCGACAGCCTCGCGGGGTACGAGACCAATCTGAACAAGGGAGCCGGGCTTCCGTGGTGGGCCAACCACCTGGCGTTCGATGCCCCCACCATGGCCGACCTCGAACGTCATCGTGAGCGGTGGCGCAGTCACGGTCATGCCGTGCTCGAAGTGGACCATGAATTCTGTCGTTCGATCTACATCCGTGATCCCGAAGGCAACACGGTCGAGTTCTGCCACAACACCCGTGACTTCACCGCCGAGGAAAAGGCCCACGCCATGGAACTGTTGATGGACCCCAACCCTCCGATGGAGAAGCAGTTCGGCGCATGGCTCTGGCAACCCGAGGGTGACCCGATCGTGATTCCCGCTGGCTGACGAGATGAATCCTCAGCGCACCTCGTAGTCGACGTCGTCGCGACGGCTGGCGTTCTCGAAGCGTGTGATCTCGCCCATGAACACCAGCTTGATGGTCCCGGTGGGGCCGGCACGGTGCTTCTGGATGATGACCTCGGCCAACCCCTTGTCGGCGTTGTCAGCGGTATCGCCCTTCTCGCTGCGGAACATCTCGGGACGGTGCAGGAACATCACGATGTCGGCGTCCTGTTCGAGCGAGCCACTCTCGCGAAGATCGCTGAGCTGCGGACGCTTGTCTTGGCGCGTTTCGAGTTGTCGACTGAGCTGGCTGAGAGCCATCACCGGCACCTCCAGTTCGCGGGCCAGGATCTTCAGGTTTCGGCTGATCTCACTGACTTCCAACTGGCGACTCTCGGTGTTGCTTCCACTCATCAACTGCAGATAGTCGATGACGATCAGGCCGATACCGCCGTACTTCGCCTTCAAACGTCGGGCTTTGGCCCGGATCTCCATGACGGTGACGCGCGGGTTGTCATCGAGGAAGATCAGGTGCTGATCGAGGCGGCCGATCGCGTTGTTGATGTGCGACCACTCGGCCACGGTCAAATTGCCGGTGCGTAGCTTGCTGGAATCCACGCGGGCCTCGCTGGCCAGGATTCGCATGGTGAGTTCGCTGTGGCTCATCTCCAACGAGAACACGAGCACCGGCATACCGGACTTCTGGGCCACGTTGGTCGCGATGTTCAACGCGAACGCGGTCTTGCCCATGGCCGGACGGGCGCCGACGATCACCAGTGACGACTTCTGCAGACCGAGGATCTTGGCGTCGAGGTCGGCGAAACCGGTGGGCACCCCGGTGAGTTGCACCTTGCTGTCGAAGCGCTTCTCCAACTCATCCGATGCGGCCTCCAGAAGTTCGCGCAACGGGCGCGTGGAGTCGACGACGCGTTGCTCGGCTACGGCGAACACCCGCGACTCGGCATCGTCGAGGGCCTTGGCCACATCGTCGGGCTCGGTGTACGCGATCTCGGCGATTTCGCTGGCCACACCGATGAGGCGACGCAACGACGCGGTGTCGAGCACGATTTTGGCGTAGCGACCCACATTGCCGATGACGGGCGTGGAGTTCTGGAGCTTCAACAAGAAGTCCAAACCACCGATCTCGTCGAGCAGACCCACGCGACGAAGTTCGTCGGCCACGGTCACCGGATCCACGGGTTCGCCCACGGTCAACAACGAACGCATGGCGTCGAACACGTGTTGGTGCGCTGCCTTGTAGAAGTGTTCGACGCTGATGCCCGATTCCGAGGCGGTGTTCACCGCTTCGCGCGAGAGCAACATGGCGCCGAGCAACGACTCCTCGGCGTTCAGGTTGTGCGGTGGGACACGGGTGGCCATGACTCACCATCCTGCCTGTCGCGAGTTGTGCATCACTAGAGGGAAAACCCTGTGGATGGACTGTGGATAACTCAGCGGCCGGCCGAGCCGGGTCACTTGGCGGTGACGTTGATGTTGATGCCGAACTGCACGTCGTGGTGCAAGCGGGCCGTCACGCTGTACTCGCCCAAGGACTTGATGTGATCCGGGACGCTCAACTTCTTGCGATCGAGATCGATGCCGGTCTGGGAAAGCACCGCGCTGGCGACATCGGCGGCCGTCACCGAACCGTACAAACGGCCCTCGGCGCCGGACTTCACCTTGATCTCGATGACCTTGGCCACCAGCGTGGAGGCGATGGTCTGGGCGGCATCGCGATCGGCGGCATCACGCAGATCGCGACGACGACGCATGGACGCGGCCTGGGACACCGCTCCTTCGGAGGCGGTGATAGCCAATCCGCGGGGCAACAAGAAGTTGCGCCCGTGACCGTCGGCAACCTCGACGATGTCGCCGCGCTTGCCCAGGCCGTTGATGTCGGAACGAAGAATCACCTTCATGATCAGGCCTCCTCGCCCTCGTTGTCGATGGCGGTGTCGACCTCGACGCCGGTGTCGACGTCATCGATGTCGTTGATCTCGGTCTCGGTGACCTGATCGACCATCTCCTCGGTGCGGGGACCGCGCGGGCCACGCGGGCCACCACGGCCCACCGACGCCACGCGCTTGGTGTAGGGCAACAACGCCATTTCACGAGCGTTCTTGATGGCGGTGGCCAGTTCACGCTGCTGCTGAACCGTGTTGCCGTTCAGGCGCTGACCGCGGATCTTGCTGCGATCGGACATGAAGCGCTGCAACAGGTTGATGTCCTTGTAGTCGATGTACTCGATCTTCTCGGCCGAGAGGACGTTGGCCTTCTTCTTGAACTTGCGACCGTTGTCCTTGGGGGCGCGGCCCCGGACGGGCTTCTTGGAGTCTTTGCTCATTGCGGTGTTCCTTGTGTGTGAGATTCAGGGTGGAGGGACAGAGTCGGATCAGAAGGGCTCTTCGTCGCCGAAGTACCCGTCGTCGGCCGGGGCGGACGCGCCGCCACGGTTGCTGGGTCGGGGGGCCGAGCCGCCGTCGCCACTTCCGCGACCGGGCGTGCGCTCGATCGTGGCGGTGGCCCAACGCAAGGTCGGTCCGATTTCGTCGGCGATGATGTCGACGGCGGTGCGCTTGGCGCCCTCGCGGTCGGTGTACTCGCGGATGTCGAGACGTCCGGTGGCCAGAATGCGGGTGCCCTTGGTGAGTGACGCCGCGACGTTTTCGGCCAACTGGTCCCACGCCACGACGTTCATGTAGGACGTCTGCTCCTGCCATTCGCCGTTGACCTGGTAGCGGCGGTTGACGGCGATGCCGACGTTCACGGTCGCCTTGCCCGACTGGGTGTAGCGAAGTTCGGGATCGCGGGTGACGTTACCCACGACGGTGATGCTGTTCGAAGCCATGTCTTCTCCTGGTGGTTGCTGTTACTGGTGGTTGATGGGGTCGAAAGACGAGGCTCAGGCCGCCACGAGGCCGCGGCGAGCGGCTTCGGCGTCGGGGAGTCGGAGCAACTTGTGGCGAAGGACGTCGTCGGCGATTCGCATGGAACGCTCGAGTTCGTCGAGAGCACCACCGGGGGCGGTGAGATTGAAGACGATGTAATAGCCGTCTTCCTTCTTGTTGATCGGGTAGGCCAGACGGCGCTTGCCCCACCAGTCGGCCTTGCCATGGACGGACCCGCCGGCGGCGGCCACTCCCTTGGTGACGGTGGCGATCCACTGCTGGGCGACGGGCTCTTCGAGCGAACCGTCGAGGATGATCATCAATTCATAGGCACGCATGAGGCGTGTGACTCCCTTCGGACGCGGACCCGGTGGGGTCCGAGGCCCCCTGAGGGGCAGAGATATGGACGACGCGAGTGTATCGGGGACGAGCAAAGAACCTCACGGGGCCACCATGACACGGGGGTGTGTCGAAGATGTCGGTCAGGGGCGAGTCAAGCGCACGAAAGAGGCCGCCAGCAGGCCCGCACCCCACGACACCGCACCTTCGCGCGTGGACACCGAACCCCCGACACGCAGGACTCCGGCCACCGGGAGGTCCCGAGGACCCTGGAACACCAGGGCCGGTCCCCCACCCTGTAGGCCCCACCACACCGAGATGATGCCGATGATGGCCGCGGCCACGCAGATGGGAACCGCCAGGGTTTCGCGCGGCATCCGCGACGCCAGCACCAAAGAGAACACCGCGCTCAGAAGCAACATGACGCCGACCGCCGACAGGGCGAGGAACAGGTGTTGCAGAACACCCGACACCCCGAGTCCACCAAAGTCTCCGCAGTCGACCATCGCGCGCATCGGCATCGTCGGGTCGTCGTAGGGGGTGACCTGCAACAACTGACACGGGGTTCCGTCGGTCATCTGAGGCAGACCGTCGATGAACTTCACGGTGAACGAGTCCGACATCGCGCCGAGGACCAGCAGGGCCACGCACCCGAGCAACACCATCACCAAACCGGTGATCGCGTCTCGTTGCAAACGGCGACTGGCTTCGTGCGGCAACCAGTTGTTGCGTCGGATCGATCCGCGCTTGTTCCCTCCGAACTTCGTCATCGTCGACCCCGCATCTGCTATCCGACCCGACGATTCGCTCGTTGGCCACCGATCGGCAGGACGCGAACCAAATGGTGCCAACGACACGAACAGCATGCCTCCACGACGTACGCCGTGTATTCCTCGGTGCGCCGGTGGAATTGCGCCAGCTCGTTGTTGTCGGCCACCACTTTCCCGTGCGCGGCCAACCGGGGGCCGAACACGTAGGTGACGAGCACCAGATTCGCTTCCACGCAGATCGGACAACGCGTTTCGGTCTGCTTGCCGACACCACGAGCGGCGCGCATCAGTTCGGGGTGCGCGTCGCACACCTCTTCGCGTCCGAGCCGACCACGGTGATACTCGTTGATCAGGTGTCGCCGTGCCATGCGGTGGTCGACGAGACCCGCCCGAAACGAAGCGACGCCGCGGAACGATCCGCTGTCGAACGTGTCGCGCGTCCTGGCCATTGGAACGAGAGACTACTCGTCGCCGATCAGTGGCCGAGATCGGCGCGCGAGGTCGCCCACCACGCATCCAAACGTCGCCGGATCTCGTCGTCTCCGATGATTCCCTCGTCCAGTCGGATCTCGAGAAGGAACTTCATCGCCCGTCCCACCGCCGGCCCGGCCGGGATACCCAGATGCTCCATCACCGCCGTGCCGTCCATTTCCGGTCGGATGGCCTCGAGCTCCTCGCGGGCGGCCAATTCCACGATTCGCTCCTCGAGCTCGTCCATACGGCGCGCCAGTCGGGCGGCCTTGCGCTCGTTGCGGGTGGTGCAATCGCACCGTGTGAGCACGTTGAGTTCGGCGAGCAGAGGCCCGGCGTCGTTCACGTAGCGGCGCACGGCGGCATCGGTCCACCCCATCTCGTAGGTGTGGAACCGCAAATGCAGTCGCACCAATTCGGTGATGGCATCGTTGTCTTCGTTCGAATATCTGAGGGCCGCCAGGCGCTTGCGCGTCATTTTGGCACCCTTGATGTCGTGCATGTGGAACGTGGTGCCCTTGCCTTCCACGAATCCGCGGGTGGCCGGCTTGCCGACGTCATGGAACAAGGCCGCCAACCGGGTGATACGGAAGTCGAATTCGCGATGAGCGTCGGGACGCACGTTCTCGATGACGGCGAGCGTGTGTGTGAGCACGTCCTTGTGACGATGAATCGGGTCGTTCTCCAAGCGCATCGCGGGCAACTCGGGGAGGAAGTGGTCGGCCAAACCCGTCTCCACCAGGAACCACAAGCCCGCCGTAGGCGAATCGACGACGATCAACTTGTCCAGTTCGTCGCGAATTCTCTCGGCCGACACGATCGTCAGACGGTCACGCATGTTCCTCACGGCGTCGACCAGTTCGGGAACGGGCTCCATGCCCAAACGCGCGATGAAACGCGCGGCCCGCATCATGCGCAGCGGGTCGTCGCTGAAACTGATCTCGGGATCGAGGGGTGTCCGCAGAGTGCGCGTCAACAGGTCGGCCGCACCGCCGAAGGGATCGACCAAGGTGGGTGAGTCAGAAGTGACCTCGAGGGCCATGGCGTTGATCGTGAAGTCGCGCCGGGACAGGTCGGCCTCGATGTCGTCGGAGAACTCGACGTCGGGCTTGCGGGTGTCGGCGTGATACGCCTCGGCACGATGGGTGGTGATTTCGTAGACCCGGTCACCCTTGCGGGCCCCGATGGTTCCGAATCGCTCTCCTTGGGTCCACAGCGCGTCGGACCAACCCGACAACAGCCGCTTGATCTGTTCGGGGCGCGCGTCGGTGGTGGCATCGAAGTCGAGGTTCGTGTCGGTGTGGCCGCTCAAAAGGTCCCGGACCGAGCCTCCGACCAGGTACAAGCGGTGCCCCGACGCGCGAAACATCTCCCCGATCTCGGACAACTCCTCCAGAACCGGAGCGAAACGATCGGGGATCACGCCTTCAGGTTATGACCCGCGGCATTCCAAAAGTCACGGATCTCGTCGATGCGCGCGGTCGCTTCGGCGGAGCCTCCGGACGTCTCGGATTCGGGTCGATGAACGATTCCGAGAAGGGCCGCCAATGTCGATGCGGTACTCATGCGCAACGCATCGAGGTCGTAGCCACCCTCGAGCATCACCAATCGTCGACCCGCGGGCACCAACTCCAACAGGGCGCTGATCATGGCCGGGTAGTCGCCCGACGACAGCGCCATCTGGGTGATGGGGTCGTTGCGATGCGCGTCGAATCCGGCCGAAATGATCAGCCAGGTCGGATCGAAGGCTCGGCCGCGGGGCACCACCAGCTCGTCGAAGGCCCGTCGATACGAGTCACCCGTCGTTCCGGGGGGCAAGGGCACGTTCATCGTGTAGCCGAGACCGGCACCGACACCGATCTCGTCGAACCAGCCGGTGCCCGGATACAAGGGCCACTGGTGCACCGACACGAACATCACGCGCGGATCATCCTCGAAGACGTCTTGGGTTCCGTTGCCGTGATGCGCGTCGAAATCGACCACCAACACCCGTTCGCCACGATCAGCCAGATGAGCGGCGGCCACCGCGACGTTGGAGATCAGGCAGAAACCCATGGTCTCGGTTCGTGTGGCGTGATGACCCGGAGGGCGCACCGCACAGAACGCCGCGTCGGCCCGTCCGGCCTCCAATGCCTCGATAGCGGTCAAGCCCGCTCCCGCGGCCAGGAGGGCCGCCGTCAACGATCCGCTCGATGCCCGAGTGTCGGGATCCAGGCGCCCACCCCCGGCTCGAACCACTTCCTCGATCCGTTCGAGGTGACCGGCAGAGTGCACGCGCAAGACCTGCTCACGGGTGGCCGGACGTGGCTCGATCGGCACCAGGGCCTCGGTGACGCCGATGTCGCGCGCACCATCGATGACCGCACCCAACCGAGCCGGCCGTTCTTGATGAGTCGGGCCGTTCACGTGATCGAGATAGGCCTCGTGGGTCAAGAACAGCAACGACATCAGGGCGCACGATAACCGTCGCCGCTACCGTCAGGAGGGTGACGGCGAGGGTGTTGGACGACGGAACGGTGCGCGCTCGCCTGCGTCCGTGGCCCCGTGAGGTCGACGTCGCGCATCTGGTACTCACCGATCACACCGTGGCTCCACGTTCCACCACCGTGCGCGACTGGATGAACCTCGTCGCCCGCGACGGCTACGCCACCATTCGCACCGGCGCGCTCTCCCCCGAGGCCGCCGGCGTCTTTCTCGACCATGGATTCGTCGAGATCCAACATCTGGCGCTCTTGCGGCTCGACCTGAGCGCCGTGATCATCGGTGAGCCCCATCACCGCACCCGACCGCTGCGCACGAATCGGGCCTTCGAGACCGCCGCCCGCATCGACCGCAAAGCCTTCGACGATGGATGGGAACTCGACGCCGGCGGAATCCGCGACGCCTGTGAGGCGACGCCGACGCACCGCATCCGGCTGGCACTCACCACCGCCGACGAGCCGGCGGGCTACATGATCACCGGTCGCAACGGTTCCGCGGGGTTCATCCAGCGGCTGGCCGTCGAACCCGGCCACGAGGGGCAAGGGGTGGCCACGTCGTTGCTCATCGACGGACTCCGTTGGCTCCGACGACACGGGGTGAGCGACGTGCTCATCAACACCCGTCGCGACAATGACCGTGCCCTCGACCTGTACCGACGCCTTGGCTTCGTCGACATGGACGAGAATCTCTCGGTGCTCGAAGCGTCGGTGGTCCCACGAACCCGCGAGGAACGATGAAGCGTCTCCTGCTCGCGGCCGTCGTGATCTCCGGTGTGATCGGGGGTGGTTTCGGATCATCCGTGTCGGCACTGCCCGCGGTCAGCCCCTCGCTCGGGGTGTTGATCAGCCAGGACCAATACGTGGCCGGGGTCAAGGGTTCGCTCGTGCGGTTCAGCATCTCGGCGCGTGACCTGCCGCTCGACGGAACGGCGTCCATCGCCATCACCTCGTATCGACCGGTGCGAACCCGAGTCGCGGTACGCGAGGCGATGGCGGGTGACCTTCCGAGCGTGGTCGACACCGTCTTGTTGCCCGCCGCCGACATCCCCCGTGACGGTGCCGGATATCTCGACATCCAGGTGCCCATCGAAATCGGCGTGCGCACCCGGGACAATCTGCAGATGTCGGCCGTCGGGATTCACCCCGTCACCGTGGGGATCGTGGTCGACAAACAGGTCGTCGACCAGATCGTCACCTTCGTCGAACGGCTACCCGAAGGCTCCTCCGCACCATCTGGTCGGGCCACTCTCCAGGTGGCCGTGGTGGCCGGGCTCACGGGACCACTCGCTCTTCGATCCGATGGCTCGACGGTCGTCGACACGTCGGCTCTGGAGCGCACCGAACAATTGGTCTCGGCGATCGAGGGTCTCGACATGACCCCGCTGACCGTGTTGGCCCGACCGGCTTGGATCGACGCCATTCGACGACTGGGTGACGAATCCGTCGAACTTCTGAGCCGGATCGACGGCCTGCAATCGGTTCAGATGATGTCGGCGCCGTACGTCGATGCCGATCCCGACGAGTTGGTCTCCGTCGGCGCTCCCGCGATCTTCCTCGAGCAGTTGCGTCGCGGTGAGGACGTGTTGCTCGCCGCCATTCCCTCGTCGGGTACGACGCGCGACACGTACCTGGCGACGCACGGGGTCTCGGCTGGTTCGGTCACCTTGTTGCGCGACATGGGGTTCCGTTCGTTGGTTCTCACGCCACGCGCCCAAGCCGACACGGCGCAGGGGGCCTCGTTTCTCGCCGACCCCACCCGATTGATTCGATTGGGTTTCGGGGCGGGATCGATCGACGTCGCCTTGGCCGATCCCGCGCTGTCGCTCACCATGACCGAGGGGTCCCGAGCGGGCGCCGACGCCTATCTCGCCTCCCAGCACCTCTTCGCGGAACTACGCGTTCTGCACGAGGAACTGCTCGCCAACGACGAGGACACCGCCGGTCGAACGGTCGTGATGACGACGATGGATGGATCACCGCCGTCGGCGGAGTTCTTGGCCGCCCTCATGTCGTCGCTGTCCACCGAGCCCGACATCGTGTCGGTCACCCTGGATGACGCCCTGCGTTCCACGGATCTGAATCTCACCGAGACCGGCCCCGTGGTTCTGGAGTTGCCCACCACCGAGGCCGGTGATGCGCGGGCGCGCCGACTCGCCGACATCGACGCGGCGTTGCGCGGTCGTATCGGGTCCTTCACGGCCATGTTGCCCACCGGGGACGTCCGCGCGGAGATGTGGCGCGGCATCTTGGAGGTTCTGCCGGACTCCGCGCTCTCCGACGCCGACCGCGAGTCCTATATCGGGGCCGTGAGCACCGAGATGGCTTCCCTCGCCGGGTCGATCTCGCTTCCCTCGTCGACCACCTTCACGCTCGGTGGTCGTGACAGTTCGATTCGCATCACCCT
>JAURHL010000058.1 GCA_030833305.1 Acidimicrobiales bacterium
CTGAAGATGGAACTGATGTTTCGAATATCGCCTTGTATGACATCACCCTGTCGACTAGCCATTTCGATGAACGCAGGATTCAGATCAATACCGATGGGCTTGTGCCCGCCCTCGCTGAAGATCCGAATATCGCGTCCAGGTCCACAGCCAAGGTCAAGGATGTGAGAACCAGGGGAGAGGAGTGAAGTGAAACGTGCGGGGCGATCAAGCAAATGGGTTGCGTACTTCTCTTGATAGGCAATCGGATTCGCGCTGTATGCCGCAACAGAAATGATGACGGGGTCATTGTTGGGGCTTTCACTCACACGTCAATAGTGCCATGTAGATGGAGCTTTTGGCGATGGGTTTCCTAAGCCAATAGCGGCGTGCCTCCCTTTGGTCACAGCACTCAACTGCGTGTGTTCGTGGACCCCGACTTGTTGCAATACGACGAGGTTTGGGCTGCTGCGGGAACGTGGAACGACGTGTTCGGTGCGGCGCCTGCGGACATCGTGCGTTTCGCTGGTGGCGTGATCACCGACCTAAAACGGTTGGCATAATCACCATCCAAGTCGCACCGCGAAGTGCGATGCTTGGGTCATGACAGTACGCGAGCTCGTGCAGCTTTTTTACGAGAAGTTCTGGAACGAGGTCGACCTCGGACTGGTCGCCGAGATACTTCACTCCGATGTGACGTTCCGAGGCTCTGTCGGCGTCGGCGCGAGCGGGCGCGAAGAAGTCTGTGACTACGTCCGGATGGTGACTACGGCGCTCTCGGACTATCGATGCGACGTCGAGCAGTTGATTGTGGAAGGTACGAGCGCAGCCGCCATTGTCCGGTTCTCCGGAGTCCATACCGGTGATTTTCTTGGCTTTCCTCCGACCGGTCGCCGGGTCGAATGGGTTGGCGCAGCGTTCTTCGTCGGACACGAGAACCGACTGCGTGACATCTGGGTGTTGGGTGATCTGGAGTCGCTACGTGCCCAACTCAAATCGGCTTGCTGAATTTCGCGGAGGGCAAACGTCAGGCCGGTGAACGGCTGCACAAATCAACAGTGGCGTGCCGTCTTTCGGCCGGGCCTCCGCGTTGATGTTGCGTAATGGTCCGCGTGAAACTCCTTCCGTCGTCGCGCGCGCCGCAGCGATGACTCGTGAATGGTACATTCGCGATCCGTGACGCAATCACTCACAACCGAACGCCTGGTGCTCCGTCGATGGACGAATTCCGATCGTGCGCCGTTCGCCGAGCTGAACGCCGATGCTGAGGTGATGCGTTTCTTCCCGAGCACCTTGAACAGGGAGGAGTCCGACGCTTTGGTCGATCGCATCGAAGCGGGATTCCGTGACAACGGCTACGGATTGTGGGCGGTCGAAGCGGAGGGAAGATTCGCCGGATTCACGGGGTTGAACAGAACCACGTTCGACACTCCGATGGGCCCTCACGTGGAGATCGGTTGGCGGTTCGCCCGCTGGGCGTGGGGGAAGGGCCTCGCGACGGAGGCGGCACGCACGGCTCTCGCGGACGGGTTCGAACGGTTCGGCTTCGCCGAGGTCTTCTCCTTCACCACCGAGAGCAATGCGCCGAGCGAGCGGGTGATGCGACGAATCGGCATGGTCCGTCGGCCGGATTTGGATTTCGACCATCCGAACACCCCGGGCTGGTGGGGCGCTCGGCACATCGTGTACCGGATCGACACGTCGGGCCCCGCCGTCGCCGGACCGTGATGACGGACCGGTGATGGTTCGCCTCTCGTTCGGATTGGAACGAGGTCAGTCCGGGTCGAGTCTCAGGTCGAACCGGGATCCCAGCTCCGCCCGTTCGATCGTCAGGGTCGGGACACCGGGCATCGAGTAGTAGTCCAAGGCCACGCGCACCGACGAGGGGCTGGCTTCCTGAATGCACACCACCCGCCATTCGCCGTCGGGCCGGTGTCGCAGCCACCAATGCTCGGCAAGGCTGGCCAATCCGCGTTCGAGAACGTGGGCCGTCGCGGTTGCTCGATCGGGGAGCACCGCGAGCGTCCCGCCGAACACCGAGATGCTCCTCCAACCGTCCTCGGTCTGGTCGACATAGCCACAGAGTTCGCCGTCCTCGTCTCGTCGCACCTCGATCATGACGTCAGTGTCGCCCCTCGCCGCTGAACGGTTCAAGAGATTTTCGATGTTCGATCTCGGGTACTCTTCGCCCGTGGTGGAAAAGAAGGTCACTGGGCCCGCGTCGTACTTCCCGTCGATCGAGAAGAAGTACGGAAAGCCGATCGCCCATTGGAAATCGCTCCTGGCGAACATGAAGGGTGCCCGCCATTCGGAGATGGTTGGTGTTCTGAAGACGGAGCACGACATGGGCCACGGTCACGCGAACGCGATCGTGGCCCACTTCCGGGCCGAGAACGGCCTGTAGAAGTTCGCGGGCGCCACCGGGATTTCGCCACTCGGACGACGAGTTTTCCGGTGACGCCCGACCACTCTCGTGTCGAATGGCCGTTCGCCACCGGTGTGCGTCTGGGTACGTTGTCGCCATGGCACACGTCAGCACGTACATCAACACCGCCGGTCGTACCGAGGAGGCGTTCGAGTTCTATCGGTCCGTCTTCGGAGGGGAGTTCACCGATCTCCAGCGCTTTCGTGACATGGACATGGGCCCGGACGGCCCGCAGATGTCGGCGGCCGACGCCCATTGCATCCTGCACATCGAACTGCCCATCCTCGGTGGTCACGTGCTGGAGGGCACCGACGCACTTGCGTCGCTCGGGCATCAACTCCGCGTGGGCGACAATTTCTCGATCAACCTTCACCCTGATTCCAAGGAGGAAGCGGACCGGCTGTACGCCGGACTTTCGGTGGGATCGGCCGATGCGCCGGGAATGGCCGACATGCCTTGGGGCGCCTACTGGGGAAGTTTCGAGGATCGTTTCGGAATTCGCTGGATGATCAACTTCGCGTGAAAGGCCAGACGATGATTCTCGAACAAGCACAACTGGACGTGATCACCGGACGCGAACTCGAATTCGAGGCCGCGTTCGCCGAAGCGAGATCGATCATCGAGTCCATGCCCGGGTTCCTCGGATTGCGCCTCCTCCGCGGGATCGAGTCACCCGGTCGCTACCTGTTGCTGGTCGAATGGGAGACCCTCGAGAGTCACACGATCGGTTTCCGGGAGTCCGAGGGATATCAGCAATGGCGTCGGCTTCTGCATCACTTCTACGACCCATTCCCCACGGTTCAACACTTCGCGTAGTCGAGCGTGGACGGCGGAGACCGTCCTTCCGCGCTCGGATACCCAGTCGCGTCGGTGACATGCGATTCAATGTGGAAAATGGAAAGCGTCATCGACACCCGACTGAACGATTTCGCCGGTGAGCAGAGGAAGTCCCTCGAACACCTCAGGGACACCTTGCGCCGGCTCCTTCCTGATGCGGTCGAATGCCTTTCCTACGGTTTGCCCACGTTCAAGGTGGGCGGGAAGTCGGTGGCGAGCTTCGACGGCTTCAAGAATCACTCGTCGTACTTTCCTTGCAGTGGAAACGTTCTGGAGCGACTGGACTCTTTGCCCGACTGGTGCGAGGTTTCACGCGGAACCCTCCGGTTTCCGACCGATCGTCGCCTCCCGGTGGCACTGGTGCGACGACTGGTGAAGGAACGTCTGTCCGAAATCGCGGCCGCGGAGAAAACGAAGTCCGCGCGCCGACGATGACCGGTCGTCGCGCGGTGGAGTGAGGTTCAGATTTCGATCGTGCCGGAAACCCGTGTCACCGTGGTTCCGCCGATCCAGACGCCACCGGATCCGTCGGTCGACACCCGAACCACTCCCGCGTGGCCGATCACGGATCCCTGGGACGCGAGGTACGGCGGCACGTGACGACCCGAGGCGATCAACCACTGAGCCACGGAGGCGTTGAGGCTTCCGGTCACCGGATCCTCGACCGTGACACCGCCGGACGAGTAGAAGGCCCGTACCTCGTAGGCGAACTTCGAACCCGCCTCGTGTGCGCCAACCACGCCCAGCGAGCGGCGTATCTCACGTGGTCGGATCGCCAACACCTCGGCCGCCGAACCGAGCAACACGCCGATCCAACCCGGACCGTTGTCCACCCAGGCCGCGTCGACGATCGAGCCACGTTCGAGCCACGACCTCACATTAGTGAGACCGATGAGGCGCCTCGGATGTTTTCTGCGCCGGGGTGAGTTGCCCGCACTGATGAACCTACAATCGGCGCATGGCCGACCGCGCCGAAACGTCCCGAGTGCTCCACGAGTATGCCAAGGCGTGGCTCGCGTCCGATCTCGAAAAAGTGTTGGCGTCGTACCACGACGATGTCGAATTGCATTACATGGGAGAGAGCCCGCTCGCCGGTTCCCACCGGGGTCGTGATGCGGCCTTCGCCGCGCTCGGCCAAGCATCCGTTCGAACCTCCCGAAAGTTGATCGATGTCGAGGATGTGCTCGTCGGTGACTCGCTTGGTGCCCTGATCGCAGTGGAGGATCTGGGCGAACCACCTCGGCGCGTGCGCCGGGTCTTGCTGTATCGGGTGCAGGACGAGAAGTTGCGCGAGTGCTGGCTTTTCGACGAAAGCCAGCGATTCATCGACGGTCTGTGGTCGAAGGAGGCCTGACGCGGTGTTGGAGATGCGGATCGTTTGTGAACGATGTGGTTCGACCCTCAGCGACGCAGGTGAGGCGGTGATTTGCAGCTTCGAATGCACGTTTTGCGCGACGTGTGGTGATGAAATGGAACGCCGTTGCCCGAACTGCGCAGGCGAACTCGTCCCTCGTCCACGGCGTGGATCCGTGTAGGTGACCCGAAACGCCGGATAGGGCGGTGTATGTCGCGTCGGGGGCATCTCCTGTCCAACGAACGGTGATTTCGCTAACGTCCGCTCATGAGCATCATCACTCCCGACCCGGAGGACCTGGAAGACGTCCTGAACGAACGTGCCGTCGTGGAGGCGTCGGGCGCCGATCGATCGACGCGCGGTGCCGACGTGCGCGCCGAGAACGTGGTGGCGGCGAAGTACTGGGGCGGTTTCCAGCCTCGGATCATCGCCACGTTCCTGGTGTTCTCGGTCTGCTGGGGTGGCGTCGTGTACCTCGGTGCCACCGGCCGGATCTCCCTGTGGCTCGGTTTGTTGCTCAACTCGGTCTTCGCGTCCACCTTCTACATGCCGATGCACGAAGCGGCACACCGCAACATCTGGGGTCGCTCCGTCCGCGGCCGTCGAATGGAGGATGTGGTCGGCACTCTGTGCTCGATCCCCACCGGCATCGAGTTCTCCTCGCACCGCGCCGGCCACATGCGTCACCACGCCCACACGAACGATCCGGCTCGTGATCCCGATCATTTCACCGAAGGTCCCATGCGGGATCTGCCGGCCAAGTTCTACGGAATGACCCTGCTCTACGCCTTCCTGCCGTTCTTCGCGTTGATCAGGCCTCTGCGCGTGTTGTTGCCGAAGGCGTTGCGGGCGAAGTTGTCCGAACGCGACGGCAGCAAGGCCGAGGGCAAGGCCCAACTTCGGTACTGGTTGTTGTCCACGATCGTGTTGGTCGTGTGTTTCGTCACCGGCCACGGACTCACGGCACTGGCGCTGTGGTGGTTGCCCGCGCGAATCCAGTTGTGTTGGTTGATGTTCATCTTCGCGTGGTACCCGCACCACCCCGCCAACGAGACCAGCCGCTATCGCCACACCCGGGTGGCGGTGTTTCGCGGATCCGGATTGCTGATCCGTGGACACGATCACCACGCGCTGCACCACCTGTACCCCCGCGTTCCTCATTACCGGTTGAAGGCGTTGTGGAGTGAGATGGCACACGATCTGGTCGCCAAGGGCGTTCGCGCCGAGGGTCGCGCCGTGGCGGCCACTCGCCCCGTCGTCTGGTGAACGTCGTTACTCGGATCTCACTCACGTTTGCCTAACGTGGTGTCGTGAGCGCAGAAAGCTGGTGGAAGTCCGCCGTCGTGTACCAGATCTATCCGCGGTCGTTCGCCGACTCCAACGGGGACGGCGTCGGCGATCTGCGGGGAATCTTGGCGAAGCTGGACTATCTGCAACACCTCGGGGTGGACGTGCTGTGGCTCTCGCCCGTGTACAAGTCCCCGCAGGACGACAATGGCTACGACATCAGCGACTACGAGGACATCGACCCGGTGTTCGGCACGCTGGCCGACATCGACGAGTTGATATCAGCGGTGCATGCGCGTGGCATGCGGTTGGTGATGGATCTGGTGGTGAACCACTCCAGCGACGAGCATCCGTGGTTCCTCGAGAGTCGCGCCAGCCGCGACAATCCGAAGCGCGATTGGTACTGGTGGCGCCCGGCCCGTGACGGGTTCGAGCCCGGTGCGCCGGGTGCCGAACCCACCAACTGGCGGGCGTACTTCTCGGGCTCGGCGTGGGAATTCGATTCCACCACCGGTGAGTACTTCCTGCACCAGTTCACCCGCCGTCAACCCGACCTCAACTGGGAGAATCCCGACGTCCGGCGCGCGGTGTACGACATGATGAACCGCTGGATCGAGCGGGGCGTCGACGGGTTCCGAATGGACGTCATCAATCTGTTGTCCAAGACCGAGCCGTTCACCGACGGGCACATGTACTTCGCGATGGCGAACGGACCGCGCATGCACGAGTTCCTGCAGGAGATGAACCGTCAGGTGTTGGCCGGCAAGGGCCTCATCACCGTCGGCGAGATGCCCGGTGTGACGGTGGAACAGGCCGAGCACTACACGGATCCGGCGCGTCACGAACTGAACATGGTCTTCACCTTCGAGCACATGCACCTCGACGCGGTGCCCGGCGAACCCAAGTGGAGTCCGCGCCCGTTGCCGCTCGTGGAATTGAAGGCCAATCTGGCCAAGTGGCAGACCGGCATCGTGAACGGCTGGAACTCGCTGTATTGGAACAACCACGATCAACCACGCTCCGTCTCCCGTTGGGGGAACGACCGCGAATACCGCGTTCAGAGCGCCAAGGCCTGGGCCACCGTGCTGCACCTCATGCGCGGCACGCCCTACGTGTACCAGGGCGAGGAGATCGGCATGACGAATTTTCCGTTCACGTCGTTCGAGCAGTTCCGCGACGTGGAGTCGCTGAACTGGATCGCGGAGGCGCGCGCCAAAGGGGTTGACGATCCGACGATCATGAACTCGTTGCGGGCCCGCAGTCGTGACAACTCACGCACGCCTATGCAATGGGACGACTCACGGCACGCGGGCTTCACCACCGGCGACCCCTGGATCACGGTCAACCCGAACCATGCGAAGGTCAACGCCGCGGCGGCGGTCGCGGACCCCGAGTCCGTGTTCCATCACTATCGACGTCTGATCGAGTTGCGCCACACCATGCCGATCGTCGTCGCCGGTGACTTTCAACTGTTGGTCGCCGAGGATCCGAAGCTGTTCGCTTATCTGCGCACGTCGGACGACGAACGAATGCTGGTCGTGGCGAACATGTCGAACGTCGAGGTTCGGTTCGCAGTACCCGACGACTTCTCCGGTGGTGAGGTTCTTGTCGGAACCTTGTCGGAAACGCTGGCTCCGTGGCAGTCGTACGCCCTTTATGCTTCGGCACATGGCTGACACCGAAGAGCGAATCCGCGAGTTTCTCGAACGACAGCCGGTTCTGGCTCAGGGTGAGCCCATACATGCCGTAGCCAAGGCCATGCCTCTGGGAGGAGTGAAGCGTTTCGCCAAGGACCGCGCCCCGATGTTGGTCGGAGGCGCCATCGGAGCGTTCATCGCCCACAATCGCGACAAGAAGATCGTGGCCGAAGATCTGGAGACCGCGATGCGCAACGGCGTGTACCTGCTGGCCACCGACCGCCGACTGCTGCTCATCTCCGCTGGCGGAATGCGGGGATTGCCGCAGGAACACATCGGATCGGTGGAGCGATCGCGCGTCGTGCGAGTGGAGAGGGGATCGACGAGGGTGTCGATGGTCAAGATGCTGACGGTGGTATTCACCCTCGACGACGGTTCGGAACTTGGGTTCGAGTTCCCCAAGGTGGACGCCAAGGACGGCGAGCGTTTGATCGTTTCGTTCGGCGCCTGAGGCTCAAAAACGGTTGGGGCGCGCCACCACCACCGGTGTCACCCACGCCACCACCGCGTAGCGGTCGAAGTACTTCTCGGCCAGCACGCGCAGTACTCGCTCGGCGACTTCTTCGGTGACCACGGTTTCCAGCCGAATGCTCGATCCGGTGATGTCGAGCGCGCGGCCACCGGTTTGGCCCTCTCCACGAACGTGTCCGACCGAGTATCCCTTCGCGCCGCAGTTCTTCACGTCGTCGATCAGCTTCTGCTCGATCACCGATTCGGCGATGACGGTGACGAGTTGGCGATTCACGGTGTTCATGTGCGCTCCCTTCAGCTGATGGCCTGGGCCACGGCAATGTAGACCGGAATTCCGACGGTCAGGTTGAAGGGGAAGGTGACACCCAGCGACGCGGTGATGTACAGGCTCGGGTTGGCTTTTGGCAGAGCGATTCGAACCGCCGCCGGAGCCGCAATGTACGACGCACTGGCCGCCAAGGTGGCCATCACCGCGATACCACCGGTGGAGAGTCCGGCCACTTTTCCGGCGAGCGCGCCCAAGACACCGTTCACCAATGGAACGGCGATTCCCAGCAGCACCAACCGCACGCCGGTGCTACGGATGTCGCGTAGTCGCTCGGCGGCGGTGACGCCCATCTCGATCAGGAAGAGCGCCAACACGCCGGGGAACAGTCCGCTGAAGAGCGGGTCCGTGGGTTCCAAGCGCTCCGCGCCGACGATGGCACCGATCAGAAGACCGGCCACCAACAGCGCGATGCTTCGGCCGCGCACCACTTCTCCCAACGCGGACTTCCATCCGCTCCCGTCGCTGGATTTCCTCGCGAGAAAGAGGGCGACCACGATGCCGATGATCTCGAGCACCGCCAACAGTCCGGCCATGTAGCCCTCGAACCCGATCTCGCGGGCGTCGAGAGTGGTCAACACCACGGTGAACGTGACGGCCGAGACCGATCCGTAATGGGCGGCCAGAGCGGCCGCGTCAACGACGTGGAAGCGCCCCAGGGTTCTCATCGCGGCGAAGGCGATCAACGGAGTGACGATTCCCAGCGCGAGTGCGGCGAGTAGTGGCCCCCACAGGTCGTCGATCGAGGAATCGGCGAGGGCCTTGCCACCCTTGATGCCGATGGCCAGAAGGAGGAACGTCGACAGGATCGGATACAACGCGTCGGGCAGTCGTACCTCGAACCGCAACAAGGTGGCGATGAGTGCCACGACGAACGCCACCAGGGGAGCGGTGAGCAGGTTGTCGGCCAGCGAAACGGCGATCACTTGGTCAACTTCGACTTTTTCACCAAGGGCGTGATGACGGCCCGGACGTGATGGTCGGCCTCCAGAGGGTGACGCAAGGGTCGATCGAGATCGATGCGATAGACGTTGCGTCGACCTTCCTTGATGACCCGCAGGTAGCCGGCCGATTCGAGGTCGTGAACGATGCGGTGCACCGATCGCTCGCCGATTCCGACGAGGTCGGCCACTTCGCTGAGCCGGATGTCGGGCTGTTTGGCGATGCAGATGAGCACGTGCGAATGGTTCGTGAGGAAGGTCCAGGACGTCTCGTTGGTCGCCAGCTCTTTATGTGCCATAGAAACCATGTAATCAGAGACAAGTAATAGATGGCAACCTTTCCACGACCGCCATCGCCGAGGAGTCCGTTCGGGGCTGGCAGGATGTGGGGGTGAAACACGCCCGAATCGAACCTTTGCGAAGAATCTTCATCATCGGCGCGGCATTGGCCGTGGCCGTGGCCTGCGGCGGGGGTGACTCGTCTGCTCCGGCCACCGAGCCTCCGGCGAGCGAACCGGCGACCACCGATGTGGCGTCCACGGAAGCGCCGGCGACCGAAGCGCCGATGTATGCCATCGAGCAGGTGACGGCCCCCGAGGCGACCAACGTGGACGACTTGTTGGCCCTCGACCGTCCGATCGTCATCGCCCACGCCGGTGGCGATTTCGACTGGCCGCACTCCACGATGTACGCCTACACCGAGGCCGCTCTTGGCGGCGCGGACGTGCTGGAGATGGACGTCATGCTCAGTTCCGACGGTGTTCTGATGGTGCAGCACGACAACACGGTCGACCGACTCACCAACGACACCGGTCTCGTCGGTTCGTACACGGCGGCCGAACTGCAAGCCATGGACAACGCCTACTGGTTCTCCGGTGGGGTGTGGAGCGACAAGTCCCTTCCCGAGGACGCCTACGTGTTCCGCGGGGTTCGCACCGGGGATCGTGACGCCCCCGAGGGATACACCGCCGACGACTTCGGAATCCCGACGTTCGAGCAGGTGGCGCGCGCGTTCCCCGATCACGTTCTCGACGTGGAGATCAAGATTCCCGAGACCGAAACCGGTGAGGTGTTGCTCGATCGCGCGTACGCCGCGGCGGCCGAGCTGGCGCGTCTGATCGGGGAACTGGACCGGGCGGATTCGATCATCGTGGTGTCGTTCGACGACAGCGTGCTCACCGAGTTCCGTTCGTTGATCGCCGACGTGGCCACCAGCCCCGGGCAGACCAGCCTCGTGAATTGGTATCTCGCCGGCGCCCCCTTGGATCCGCGCGACGTGGTGATGCAGGCACCTCCGGTCTA
>JAURHL010000059.1 GCA_030833305.1 Acidimicrobiales bacterium
TTGCTCGGCCGAGGCGCGCGAGGTGGGGATGGTGGTGAGTCGACTCATGCCCGTGCGTTGGTCGTAGCGCGGCACGCGCGCCTGACCGGCGTCCACCACGATGCTGACACCGTCCACGGTGAGGCTGGTCTCGGCGATGTCGGTGCTCACCACCACGCGACGTCGACCCGACGGCGACGGTGCGAGGGCGCGGTCCTGGTCGGCCAGCGACAACGCACCGGCCAACGGGTGAACGTCGACGTTCGACGGCACGCGCCCTTCCAGACCCTGCACCACGCGATTGATCTCGGCGATGCCGGGCATGAACACCAACACGTCACCCTCGTCGTCGCGCAACGCACGGCCGACCACGTCCACCACCGCGTCGTCCAGTCGTTGTTGTTTGCCCATGGGCGCCCACTTCACGTCGACGGGGAACTGTCGACCGTCGCTGGTGATCACCGGAGTGTCGTCGCCCAACACGCGCAGCAATCCCTTGGTGTCGGCGGTGGCCGACATCGCGAGCACGCGCAGATCGGGTCGCAGCAAGCGACGCGCGTCGAGGGCCAACGCCAAACCCAGGTCGGTGGGCAGGTTGCGTTCGTGCACCTCGTCGAAGATCACCAGCGCGGTTCCGGCGAGGCTCGGATCGTTCTGCAGACGACGCGTGAGAATGCCCTCGGTCACCACCTCGATGCGCGTGTTCGCCCCGATGCGACGTTCGTCGCGCGTCTGGTAGCCCACCAACCCGCCCGGTTCCTCGCCGATCAGTGACGCCAGTCGCCGGGCCGCCGCGCGCGCCGCCAGTCGTCGCGGTTCCAACATCACGATGCGACCACCGTCGATCCACGGTTGATCGATCAGGCGCAACGGAACGAGCGTGGTCTTGCCGGCGCCCGGTGGTGCCACCAACACGGCGCACCAGTGATCGTTCAGTGCGGTTCGCAGGTCGTCGACGACGTCCTCGACGGGAAGGTCGGTGAGCGGAGTCAGAGTCAGCCGAGTGCGGGAGTGCCGGCGAACGCCGTGGGATCACCGAGGCCGGGGATGGCCGGTGCGGTCCACGACGTGACGTCGGCGATGACCTTGGACACCGCGCGCCATTCGCCGGGGTTCCACCCTTCGGCCGCGGCCGGGATGGTTCCGTCGGAGCGGACGAACACCAGCGCGGGAAGCGTGGACAGACCGAAGGACTTCACGGCGGCGCGATCGGGATCGGTGAACACCAGGAACTCCTTGGCCAAGGGGCCGAGGAAGGTGCGGGCTTCGTCGGCCGAGGCCGTGACGATGAGATTGGTGCGAACGGCGGCACCGGAGAACGCGTGCAACACGCGTGCCGCGGTCTTCAGGATCCAGGAGCTCTCGTTCGTGTACGGGTCGAGCACCACCGAGGCCAGGTGGAAGGTGGTCAGCCACTCACTGAGCGGACGCGCCGGGAAACCGTCGCCTTCCAGCGAGAGGGGCTCGAGGATCAGATCGGGGGAAGGGGTCGATGCCACGGAGAGAACGGTAGCCCAGCCGACGGGGAACGCCCCAACACCGGCGCGGTTTCGCCGTCCGAATCGGTCACCCCATCGAGCGACGCAGGAAGTCCAGTTGGTGGCGCAACAGGTTCTCGGCCACCACCGCTTGTGGGGTCATGTGGGTGACGCCCGACAACGGCAACACCTCGTGGGGCTTGCCGGCGGCCAGCAGGGCCGAGGACAACTGCAAGGTGTGGGCGGCCACCACGTTGTCGTCGGCCAGACCGTGCACGATCAACAACGGACGCTCCAAGCGGTGGGCGTCGTTCAACAACGAGGTGCGGTCGTACGGCGCGGGATCGACGCCCGGATGCCCGAGGTAACGCTCGGTGTAGAAGGTGTCGTACAGGCGCCACTCGGTGACCGGTGCTCCGGCCACCGCGCAATGGAACACGTCGGGTCGACGCAACACGGCGAGCGCGGCCAGGTACCCACCGAAACTCCAGCCGCGAATGCCCACGCGCGACAGATCGAGGTCGGGGTTCTCGGCGGCCACGGCCAGCAGCGCGTCCACTTGATCCTCGAGCACCGGTGCGGCCAGATCCAGGTGCACCGCACGCTCCCACTCGGTTCCCAAACCGGGGGTGCCGCGACCGTCGACGACCAACACCGCGAACCCCTGATCGGCGAACCACTGCGACGTGCAATGCGCGGCGTAGGAGTCCACCACCCGTTGGGCGTGCGGTCCTCCGTACGGGTCCATGAGCACGGGCACCTTGGTGCCGGGAACGTGGTCGGTCGGCATCATCAACGCGCACGGAATGCGGTGCACACCGGCGCGAACGAATCGTGGTCGTGGAGTCACCAGTGGTTGCTCGGCGTGACTGGTGATCTCGTGTCGTCGATCGCCGTCGATCACGGTGATGGTGGCGCGCGGTTGCGTCACCGACGCGCGTCGCGTCACCACCGTCGCTCCGCCCACGGCGACCGAGTTGGTCCCGTCGAGAGGGGTGAGGTCGGTGATGCCCGCTTTCGTCCAGCGGTGCGCGCTCTGGCACTCGGGATGCTCGGCGACGTTGGCGGTGAACACCACCTCGTCGTGGCCCACGCTCGACACCGCGCGCACGTTCATGCCCACGGGCGTGACCGCGGCACCGTCCACGATCAGGCGCTTCCAGCCGTCGCGATCGTCGACGATCACCAACGAACCGTCGCCCATGTGGGCGGGGACACCCGGGACGATGTCGACCCAGGTGTCGCTGGTGCGGCGGGCGATCTCGGCGGTGGTGCCGTCCGCACGCGAGGCGCGCAACGTGACGATGGTGCGTTGATCGCGCGAGCACACGGTCACGAGCAGACTCTCGGCGTCGATCCAATCCACGTCGGTGAGATAGGGGAACGCAACGGCGTCCCATGAGACGTCGACGCGCGTGCCCTCGACGGCGTCGAACACGTGCAACGACACGACCGCGTCGTCGGTGCCGGCGGCGGGATAACGCACCGCATTGGCCGTTCGTTCGGGATGTGCCGGATCGGCGATGTGCCACACCGCCACCGGCGCCTCGTCGACGCGACACACCGCCACGTGTCGCGAGTTCGGCGACCACCAGAAGCCGCGGTAGCGGTTCATCTCTTCGGCGGCCACGAACTCGGCCGAGCCCCAACTCACCGTGTCGGGTTCGTCGAACAGTGCCGGTCCGGCCAACTCGAAACCGTGTTCGTCGTTCCCCTCCGCCGCGACCACGCGCAACGAACGACCACTCACGTACGCCACCCATCGGCCGTCGGGCGAGATTCTCGGGTCGAACACCGGCCCGACCGTGCGGATCTCGCGCACGTTCACCCGGTGCAGATCGCCCACGAACAGTCGTCCCGACAAGGTGCACACGAAGCGCTCGCTGTGGGCGTCGGTGGAGTAGCTGGTGATACCGCCGGCACCCTCGCGCAGACGTTCGCGGCGCGCGCGTTCCTCTGGCGGCAGATCCTCGGCATCGTCGGCTCCCAACATGACGTGCGGATCGGCCACCATCGTCTCGTGTCCGGATTCCACGTCGAGCAACCAGAGTCGGTTCACGGGGTCGTCGCCGGCGTTGCTGCGCAGGAACACCACCTTGCGTCCGTCGTCGGACACGGTGATGTTGCGCGGCTCGCCCAGGGTGAGTCGTTGGGTGCGCGCGTATTGCTGCGGGAACGAATCGGTGCTCATCGGTTCACGTCGGGGTGACGAGGATCTTGGCGTGCACCTCGGGGTTGCCCAGATCACGGAACGCTCGCGGCACGTCGTCGATGCTCACGCGACCGGTGATGAGCGGCGACAGGTCCACCTTGCCCTCGGCGATGGAGTTCAACGCGTTGCCGAATTCGATCGGGCTGTACGCCAACGCGAACTGCAGGCTGAGTTCCTTACCGATACCGAGCATGGGGTGCACCCGATCCTCTTGCATGCACGCGCCCACGATCAGAATGCGCGCGTCCTTGGGGGCCATGCGCATCGCCTGCTCGATCATGCCCGGCACGCCCACTGCTTCGAAAATGACGAGGGGCTTGTTGCCGTCGACGCGGCGCCAGGCCTCGATGGCCGGGGTGTCGCGCGGGTCCACCACCATGTCGGCCCCCAGGTGTTCGGCCAACGCGCGACGGCGCGGTGAGAAGTCGGCGCCGATGATGGGCCCGATACCACGCATCTTGAGTTCGGCGATGCAGGCCAGGCCGACCGGACCGAGACCGAGGATGAGGGCCGCGTCACCCTGCGCGATGCGGCTCTTCTCCACCGCGTGCACACCGACGGCCAACGGTTCGGTCATGGCGGCCAGTTCGGGCGACAAACCGTTGGGCACCTTGATGCTCATCATCTCGTTGGCCACGATGCGCTCGGCGTAACCGCCCGGGTACTTGTTGCTGAAGCCGACGCCGTGCAGTCCTTGTTCGTCGAAGGTGACCGGGAAACTGACGATGACGTCGCCGGCCTTCAGGTTGTTCACGCCCGGCCCCACGTCGAGAACCTCGCAGCAGTACTCGTGGCCCATGACGGTGTCGAGGTGCGGTTCGAACATGATCGGTGAGCCCGGATTCGGTCCCGCGCCGTCGGCGAGTTCCGCGCTCAGACGACGACTCTCTTCTCCGTGCACCAACAGGTGCAGGTCACTACCGCAGATGCCGCAGGCCAACACGCGAGCGAGCACCTGGCCACCGCCGGGTACGGGCTCGGGGATGTCGTCAACTCGCAGGGACCAATCTCGCATGACGGCGGCGCGCATGCGAGAACCCTACTTCCACCATGGTTCCGGTTCGGCCAGCGGACGCCGAGTATCCGCGGGCCGACCCAAAACGCCGATGGGGACTAGCGACCACCCACGACCCACCACGGAACGATCACGCGAAGATCGTTGGTCGAACGATCGTCGAAGGAGATGATCGGCAGTCCGTTCACTCCGATCGTGATCGAGGACGCACGGCCGGTGTTGCCCTGCTGGACGATCGTGGAGACGACCGACGAGGCGCAGGTGGGACCTTCGCAGACGGCGATCTTCAGATCCTCGTTCCCGATGTCGAAATAGCTGATGATCGGATTGCCGTTGTCATCGATGGTGATCGACGTTTCCGAACCCACGGAACCGACGCTGTCGATCACGCGCTTGGTGCCCCTGGTGCAGCTGATGTTGTCGCAGATGATCACGTCGAGGTTCTTGTTTATGTCGTCGAAGAAGCTGATGACGGGATGTCCGTTCGTGCCGATGGCGATGGAGGTGTACAGACCTGTGTAGCCGGCACTGTCCATCGTGGTCGTTGTCGCGGAGGTGCACATGCGATCGTTACAGGCGGCCACCCGCAGATCTCCGTTCGTGCTCTCGTGATAACTGATGATGGGGTTCCCGTCGATGCCGATGGTCGCGGACGAGAATCCACCGGCGTTGTTGGCGGCATCCAAGGTGGTCACCGTTGCCGACGTGCACCGCGGGTCGACGCACACGGCAACTTTCAGGTCGCCGTTGGTGCTCTCCTGGTAACTGATGACCGGGTGTCCGTCGCTTCCAATGGTGATGGAAGTGCCGATTCCGATGGTGCCGCCGATGCCGAGTGCACTCGTGGTGGCACTCGTGCATCGTGGGTCGTCGCAGGCGGCCACCTTCACGTGTTCGTTGGTGGTGTCCACGTAACTGATGATGGGATTTCCGTCGATGCCGATGGCGATCGACGTGTGCAGCCCGACCTGTCCCTCGCTGTCGATGGTGGAATTGGTGGAACCGGTGCAGACGACGTCGTCGCACGCCGCGACCCGAAGGTCTCCGTTCGTGGCGTCGTAGTGGCTGATGATGGGATTGCCGTCGACGCCGATGGTGATGGACGTGTGGCGACCGGTGGAACCGGTGGAGTCCAGTGTGGTGGGGGTCGCTGTCGGTGTGACGGGCACGATCCGGGCCAGAGCCCGTCGAACCGCGTTCTCGGTGGCACTTGCCAGCGCAAGATCCACCTCGGCCTGCGTGTCGTACCGGTCGTCGTGGTCATGATCGGCGAAGTAGCCCGCCACGTCCACGATGAGATCTGCTGATCCGTGGACATACAGGCAGATCGATCCGTTCGCTGATGTGGTCACATTCAACCCGTTGGCGATGTCG
Organism: Acidimicrobiales bacterium; assembly: GCA_030833305.1. Lineage (GTDB taxonomy): Bacteria > Actinomycetota > Acidimicrobiia > Acidimicrobiales > Ilumatobacteraceae > Casp-actino8. Next base: position 6,059 of record JAURHL010000059.1, read on the forward strand.
ACGCCGTTCTCGAAGTTCAGGGACGATGCGTTGGGGACCGGGTCCGATTCCGACAGGCACGGAAACACGGTGACGAATCCGTAGCCCCCGTTCTTGAGGGTGTTGGTGGCCGTGACATTGATCGCGACCGCCGTTGCCGAGAGTGGAACCACCTGTTGACGGAAGCCGTCGGCGATGGTGATCACGCCCTCGAACACCAGTCGTCTGGTGTCGTTCACGATCTCGGAGCTGTCTCGCGTGTCCAACACCCGAATCGGGTCCACCGGAACGTAGACCGATTTCTCACCCGACGACACACCTGCGTCCACCATCGCGAATCCACCGGGGCCGAGTGCGACCGCGGTCGCGGCACCGATCGCCGCCCACCGAACCGGCGCGAACGTCGACCAACTCATCAGATCCGCCGAGGGGAAACGAACCTCCGAATTTCGTGACGCGATGAACGGTCACGCGACACGGGAAACACTCGACACGGGAAACACGGGCATGGGACAGGTATACGACGTCAACCGACTGCATCCCAACCCCGTCGCGGAAATCGGTTGATTCGTACCGTCAACGACTGAAGTGGGCGATGGCCTCGCTCATCACGTCGAAGGCGGCCTCGGCGTCGACGGTCATCAGCACGTCGCAGTTGCCGGCCTTCACCTCGCGCAGGTCGCGCTCGTCGATGAGCGTCATACCCCGCGTGTGCGTGCCGTTCAGTTCGATCACCACGTGCGCGTTCTTGCGGGTGAACAACTCGGGGTGCGTCAGCACCATCACGGCCAAGGGGTCGTGCACCGCTCCGCCGTCCATGCCGTGGTGACGGCTCATGTACATGTTGGTGAAGAACTGCATCAGATCGCCCATCACGTCGGCCAACTGGCCGGGCATGGCCTTCACCTTGTCGATGCGGGCCTGCGTGGCGCGGAACTGGTGGGTCACGTGCAACCCGGCCATGATCAGCGGCCCGCCGTAGCGATACACGATGTCGGCCGCCTCGGGATCGACCCAGATGTTGAACTCGGCCGCCGTGGTGCGGTTGCCGAAGGTGCCGCCGCCCATCAACGAGATGCCGGCGATCCGTTTGGCGATGTCGGGTGCCAGACGCAGAGCCATCGCGATGTTGGTGAGCGGTCCGGTGGGCACCAGCCACGCACCCTCGTTCGCGCGCACGGTGTCGATGATGAAGCCGACGGCGTCGGTTCCGTCGACGGTGCTGGTGGGTGCGGGCAGGTCGGCGCCGTCGAGTCCGCTCTCGCCGTGCACGTACGTGGCGTATTGCGGCTCGGCCACGATCGGACGCACCGCACCCTGATGCACCGGCACTTTCAGACCCAACAGATCCTTCATCACCAACGTGTTGTGGGTGGTGGACTCGATGGGCGCGTTGCCCGACACCGTGGTGATGCCGAGGATGTCGGTGTGACGCGCCGCCACGATGATGGCCAACGCGTCGTCGTGGCCGGGATCGCAGTCGAGAATGATCGCGGGTTTGCTCATGTCCGTTCCTCCAGTTCGCCTTCGTCAGATCAGCAGCGTTCCGGCGTCGTCCAGACTCACTGCACGGCCGACCCATTCGCCCTCGCACATGCCGGAGGCGGTGTCGCGGTCCTCGCTGATGCCCCAGGCGCGCGTGCCGTCGGCGCGCAAACATGATGCGATGGAACGCTCGGGGTTGCCGTCACGGTCGTGCATCACGGTGTAGGCCTCGATGGTGGCCGCACCGGCCGACGCACCCACGTCGATCACGGTGCGTCGTGGCATCGCGTCGACCTCGGCTTGCGGATACGCGTGGCGGAAACCGTGCGTCGGGGGAGTGGTGGAGTACACACCGAAGGCGTGCTTGGTGGCGTAACCGCCGTTGCCCCACACCAACGCCTTCTCGTTGGTGCGCTGGCGCAGCTCGCCGACCACGGTGGCCACGGCGTGCATCACGTAGTTGTTCCACGGTCCGCCGGCGAAGGACAAGCCGCCGGTGCGCGTCAGTTGCCGGTCCACACCGAGACCCAACGACATCGCCCCCAATTGCACCGCCGACGGGAAGCACGAGTACAGGTCCACGATGTCGATCTCGTCGATGGAGGTCTCGCCCAACTCCAGCGCCAGACGCCCGCCCAACTTCACGGCCGGCGTCTCGGCGAAGGTCATGCGTTCGCTGATGTACTTGTGCTCGTGACAGTCGGTGCCGGCCACCGGGAACACCCACTTGTCGCGCGACACGCCCAGTCGCTCGGCGGTGGCCACCGAACACATGATGATCGCGGCCGACTGATCGACGTCGTTGTTCGAGTTCATCACCTTGGTGTAGGGCAGACCGATCATGCGGTTGCGCGGACCGGTGGTGATGATTTCCTCGGGCGTCATCTCCTTGCGGATCCAGGCGTACGGATTGCCCGCGGCCACCTTGCTGAAGCCCGACCACAGACGACCAAGGTGCGCGTTGTGTTCGTCGATGCCGCGACCCGCGGCCGCGCGCAACGCCGTCTCGAACATGGGGTACACCTGGATGGGGGCCACGATGCGTCGCGACAACTCGTACTCGTGGTTCATCACCAGGTCCTCGCCCATGATGCGCGAGGGCTTCACGTCCTCGGGCACCACCGGCCACGGCAAGTCGATGCTGGCCGCTCGGGCCCGCTTGCGCGTGCGCGAGGTTTCACCGCCGCACAGGATCACCAGATCGACGTCGCCGTTCTGGATTTCCAACGAGGTGGCGTTGATGAGCGACTGCGTGCTGTTGCCACCCATGGTGGTGGCCACGGTCTCGCGGGTGGTGATGCCCAACTCCTCGGCGATGAAGCGCGCCGGGTCGCGATAGCGCCACGACAGGAAACTCACCACGCGGACGGAGTCCACGTTCGGCACCGCGTTCAGACCGGCGTCGGTGGCCGCGACACGGATGGCCTCGGCGATGAAGGGGACGGGCGCCAGGGCCGCGAGCGGGTCGTCGACACGTTGCAGTTGCTGTCCGACGCCGACGATCACGGGGGTGCGGGGATCGAGAGCCATTCGGGAAACTTACCCGAGGTCGACGAAGGCGAACGAGGGCGTGACGGTGACGAGCCCTGAATTAGGGTGCGGTCATGTCGGCATCCTCACTGCGCATCGCCATCGGCTCCGATCACGCGGGCTTCGACCTGAAGCAACACCTGGTGGCCTTCCTCACCGCCGCCGGTCACGTGGTCGACGATCAGGGCACGCACTCCACCGAGAGTTGCGACTACCCGCCCATCTGCGCCGGTGTGGGTCGCACGGTGCGCGACGGTGCCGCCGACTTCGGCATCGTCATGGGGGGCAGTGGCCAGGGCGAGCAGTTGGCCGCCAACAAGGTGCGCGGCGTGCGGGCCGCGTTGTGCAACGACCTGTACACCGCGCGCATGGCTCGCGCGCACAACGACGCCAACGTGTTGTCGATCGGGGCTCGTGTGGTGGGCATCGGTCTCGCTGAGGAAATCGTCACAACGTTTCTTTCCACGGCCTTCGAGGGGGGTCGTCACGCCCGACGGGTGGCACAATTGACGGAACTCGAGAACGAGTTCTGACCCGCAAAGAGCCACCATGCCCTTCCCCTCCGACACCGACCCCGATCTCGAGATCGAGCGCCTTCTCGCCGACGAATTCACGCGCCAGACCACCGGTCTGCAGCTGATCGCCAGCGAGAACTTCACCTCGCCCGCGGTGATGCACGCCGTCGGAAGCGTTCTCACCAACAAGTACAGCGAGGGGTACCCGGGCAAGCGGTACTACGGCGGCAACCAGGTGGTGGACTCCATCGAGGCCATCGCCATCGAGCGCGTGAAGGCGCTGTTCGGTGCCGATCACGCCAACGTGCAGCCGCACTCGGGCGCCAACGCGAACATGTGCGCGTACCAAGCGTTGTTGAACGCCGGCGACACGGTGCTGGGTCTCAGCCTCGATCACGGTGGTCACCTCACCCACGGTTCGCCCGTCAACGCCAGCGGCAAGCTGTACAACTTCATCCCCTACAAGGTCACGCCCGGCGACGAGCGCATCGACATGGACCAGGTGCGCGATCTGGCGTTGCAGCACCGCCCGCGCATGATCGTGGCCGGCACCACCAGTTATCCGCGACGCATCGATCCCGCACCGTTCCGGGCCATCGCCGACGAGGTGGGGGCCTATTACATGTACGACGCGGCGCACTTGGCCGGCCTCATCGCCGGTGGGGCGTATCCCAATCCGGTTCCGTACGCCGACGTGGTCACCTTCACCACGCACAAGACGCTTCGTGGTCCACGTGGTGGTTGCATCCTCTCCACCAAGCAACACGCCCAGGCAATCGACAAGGCCGTGTTCCCGGGCCAGCAAGGCGGACCGCTCGAACATGCGGTCGCCGCGAAAGCGATTGCGTTCTTCGAGGCGTTGCAACCGAGTTTCCGCGACTACGCACACCAGATCGTGAGGAATGCGGCAGCGCTCGCCGAAGCCCTCGCGGTCCGCGGATTCCGCCTGGTGTCGGGCGGTACAGATACGCACATGATGGTGGTGGATCTCCGACCGTTCGACTCCGAACTCACCGGCAAGGAAGCACAAGCGGTCCTCGATCAA
>JAURHL010000005.1 GCA_030833305.1 Acidimicrobiales bacterium
GCGGATCGTCGCGGCATCTTCCAGGCCATCGCCACCGAGGGTTACGAATTGTTCACGACCGCGATGCTCGAATCCCTGGCTGCCGAACCCGACGACCCCACCACCGCTTTGCTCGAGGCCTACGTGAACTTCGCCCTCGACCACCGTGGACACTTTCGCGTCATGTTCCGACCCGACCTGTGCGCCATCGCCGACAGCCCCGAACTGCAACGAATGGCGGATGGCTCGTTCGACGTGCTCGTGGACCACGTGCGTGACCTGCTCGGTCCCAAGGCGCCACTGAAAGACATCCGCGCCCGGGCCGCAGCGATGTGGTCCTTGGCGCACGGTCTGTCGACCTTGCTGATCGACGGCCCCCTCGAGGCCAAGATCGGTCCCGTCTCCAGTCGTCGGGCTCTGATTCGCGCGGTGGCCGAGCAATCCGGCTTGGCCAACCCCCCGAAGCGGCGTTGAGGTTCAGGGTTCGCGGGCGTCCACTTGACACTGCCTAGTTCTTGGACTAGACACTGTCAACATGAACACCCCGGAGGCCCTCGCCCACCCCGATCCCGTCGTTCAACGTCGCCGTTGGCGCATTCTGGCGATTCTCTGTCTCTCGATCTTTCTGGTGGTGGTGGACAACCTGATCATCAACGTCGCCATCCCGACCTTGGCCCGCGAACTGGGCGCCACCACCAGTGGTCTGCAATGGATCGTCGATTCCTACGCGTTGGTCTTCGCCGGCCTGTTGTTGGCCTGTGGCGGTCTCGGCGATCGCTTCGGTCGTCTGCGCATGATGCAGATCGGAATGGTGTTGTTCGGCATCTTTTCCGCCTGGGCTGCTTTCTCGAGTTCCACGGGCGAACTCATCACCGCCCGTGGCTTGATGGGTGTCGGTGCGGCATTGGTGTTCCCCGGCACCCTCGCCGTGGTCATCGACGTGTTCCGTGACCCCACCGAACGCGCCAAAGCCATCGGCGTGTGGTCCGCGGTGTCGGGCGCGGCGGTGGCCTTCGGTCCGGTGACGGGGGGCTTCCTGTTGGAGCATTTCTGGTGGGGTTCGGTGTTCCTCATCAACATCCCCATCGTGCTCGTCGCGCTGTTCCTGCAGTGGCGGTACGTCCCCGAATCCCGCGACCCGAACGCCAAGCGACTCGACGTTCCCGGTTTCCTGCTCTCGATCTCGTTCGTGTCTCTCCTCGTCTACACCATCATCGAGGGTCCGCACCGTGGTTGGACGAGCAACGCCTCCGTCTTCGGGTTCGTGGGAGCGGCGACACTCGGAGCCGCGTTCGTCATACGTGAACGCTCGACGGAACAACCACTGCTCGACGTGAAAGTGTTCCGCGACATGCGGGTCACCGCCGCGACGTCGTCGATCTTCATCGCCTTCTTCTCGCTCTTCGGTTTCACCTTCCTCATCACCCAGTACTTCCAGTTCGTGCGCGGATACGACCCGCTGGAGTCGGGTTTGCACACCCTTCCGTTCGCGTTCGGCGCCGGCATCACCGCACCGATCGCGGCGCGGCTGTCGCTGAGGTTCGGACCCCGGCGGGTGATCCCCGTCGGTTTGCTGTGCATGGGTGTGGCGCAACTCTGGGCCAGCACGTTCGCCGTCGACACCACCTACTTCGGTTCGGTCGTCGCGAGCATGGTGCTGATGGCGGTCGGACTGTCGATGGTGACCAGTCCGGCGTCGGAGTCGGTGATGGGATCACTGCCCCGCGACATGGCCGGCGTCGGATCGGCCATCAACGACACCGGTCGCGAGGTGGGTGGAACTCTCGGAGTAGCGATCATCGGCAGCATCTTCGCCACCACGTACGGCCCCCAGATCGTCGACCTGCTCACCCCCCTGTCGCTGCCCGAAGAAGCGGTGGCCTCGGCTAAGGAGTCGGTGGGTGCCGCCTTCGCGGTGGCTGAGCAGGTCGGCGAACCTTCGTTGGCGGGAACCATCCGCATGTCCGCCGGATCGTCGTTCCTCGACGGCTTTCAAGCGGCTTGCACGACGGTGGGAATCATCGCCATCGCCGGCGCCCTGCTGGCGTTTCGCTTTCTGCCCTCCCGCACCCGGGAGTCGCTCACAAGTCCGTCGCCGTGATGCGCCGGTCGACGCGACAATTCTGCCGGCGTTCCTCGCGATCCTGGTAGCAGTGAATGTCGGTGTACTCGACACCGAACTGCGTGAGGTAGTCCATCGTTCCGTCGTCCATCTCGGGGACCACACACGGGTAGGAGCCGTCGAAGGGGCACGGATTGTCGAACGTGGCGGCGATCGTCATGGAGAGGAACCACCCCAGGCCGAGGGCGCCCACGATGGTGGAATGAATCCCGTCCGGACGGAACCACTCGGGATGCTGATACGAGAATCGGTTCCAGTCGGCGATCCGGGTGTCACCCATACGACCTTCGGCCACCAAGCGGGCGAGCGTCTCGTTGAATCCCGTGTACACCGAGCGCGTGCCTTGCGATCCGGATTCCGGAAAGGTCATCGACTCCTTGAAGTTCACGAAGATGACCGGCAATCCGGTGGCTGCCAACGCACTACCCACCTCGACCAACTCTTTCTCGACACTCGCGGGACGACTGTGATAGCCGACCATCACCACGAGAACGTCGTATTGGGAGACGTCGATGGTGGGAATGACGTTCACGGCCTCGTCGGGCACACGAAGTTCGCGTGACTCGCACGACTGGTAGTAGAGGCGACGACAGCCCTCGGCGTCCATGACGTACTCGAACCCGCGCAAGGTCGTCTGGCCCTGCTCGAACCAGCGCATCACGGCCATCGTGGAGTCACCCAACAAGTAGGCGCGCACCCGCTTGGGTTCGGGCGGCGGCGCGGGAACGGTCGTCGTAACCGGGATCGAGTCGACGACGGTCGTTTCGGGAGCCGGGTTCGGGTCGAGAGTCGACGTGACGCTCGGTTCGAGAGGTGCGAACGAGGCCATGTCGGAGGATTCCGATGGCGTGAACCGCAACACCACCGCCCCGGCACCGAGGAACAAGGCCACCGCGGCCAAGCCGGCCACGATGGAGCGTGACGGTCGCAGCGACAGCCATGGATTCCAACGCAACGGGTTCTCCACGACGAGACGACACAACTCGGCGAACATCAGCGCGACGACGACGAGACCCACGCGGCCGGCCCAGTCGGGTTTGCCGTAGAGGTGCTCGGTGATGACGATGAGCGGCCAGTGCCACAAGTACAACGCAAAACTGACGCCGCCGATGTATTGCAGCAGTCGCCAACGCAACAGCATCACCGGCCCACCCGAAACGTCGCCCGCCACGATGATCGCTGCCGTTCCCAGAACCGGCAACAGAGCGGCCGTTCCCGGGAAGGCCGTTTCCGCGTCGAACCGGACGGCGGAGACGAAAATGGCACCAAGACCGATCCAGCCGAGGAGTCCGCGAATCGCCGACGGCAATCGAACGATCGCGCCGGCAACGAGAGCCAAGAGGGCGCCGATCAAGATCTCCCAGGCTCGAGTGTGGGGCAGGAAATACCCCGAATGTTCACCCGGCTGCGCATGGTGCACCGAGGCCCAGAGGGAACCGGCGATGGCCACCGTCGCGAACGCGAACAATGCCGGTCGCCAGGCTCGACGGGCGAGACGCACGATGACGACGACCGCCAGTGGCCACACCAGATAGAACTGCTCCTCGACGCCGAGGGACCAATAGTGCTGCAGCGGCGACGGGTTGACGACCCCCGCGAGATAGTCCCCGGTCAGCGAATCCAGAACCAGATTCGCGCAGAACCCCACCGCGCCGAGGCCGACTTGGACCAACTGCCGTGCCTGGTTTCGCTCGAACACCGCCACACCCACGACGACGGTGATGATCGCGACCAACGTCGCCATCGGCACGATGCGGCGAATGCGGCGGGCCCAGAAACCGGACAGCGATATCCGCCCCTTCTGCTCGACCTCACGGATGAGAAGAGCGGTGATGAGGAAGCCCGACACCACGAAGAACACGTCCACCCCGACGTAACCGCCCGACACGGTCGAGACACCGAGGTGATACAGAATCACCAGAATCACCGCGACGGCTCGTAGGCCTTCGATCTCTGCCAACTTCGGATGGCCAGAATCGCGCATTCGCATGAGCCTAACGATGGGTCCTACGACGGAGATTGATCCCACGATTACCGTCAGGACGAGACGCAATCTGGTGGGCGTGACGGGACTCGAACCCGGGACCTCCACCGTGTCATGGTGGCGCTCTAACCAACTGAGCTACACGCCCGAAAGCCCCCTCAGCCTAGCCCCGCATCCGCCGTGACCAACCGGATCGAGCCCGTCATTCATTTCAGACGCAGAGCCACCTCGTTGGCCAATAATCGTCCGGCACGCGTCAATCGGGCCCGCCCGCCCTCGACCACCAGTAGATCGCCCATCATCGCCAGGTCGTCCGCCTCGAACGACTCCACCGGCACGCCCGCGGTGGTGCGCAACGACAGCTGCAACCCCTCGATGCGACGCGCGTCCGCACCCAACGTCTCTCCGGCCGATTCGGCGCTGCGACCCTCACCGATCGCCTCGATGAAACGTTCCGGAGTGCGCACGTTCCACCAGCGCCGACCGGCACGATGCGAATGGGCCGCACACCCGAAACCCAGGTAGTCGCCCTGTGACCAGTACACGCGATTGTGTCGACATTCGTGTCCGGGCACGGCCCAGTTCGACACCTCGTAGTTCGCCATGCCCGCCGCGGTCAACAGATCGTCGACCAACTCGTACATCTCGGCTTGAACGTCGTCGTCGGGGTGTCGGGCGGGATCGTCGGCCAACGGCGTACCGGCCTCGACCGTCAAGCCGTACGCCGACACGTGAGCTGGTTGCAATTCGAGAGCAGCGGTCACCGTCCGTCGCCAGTCATCCAGCGACTCGCCATGCACCCCGTAGATGATGTCGAGGTTGATGTCGTGCACACCGGCATCGCGGGCGAAGGTCATCGCCCTCACCACGTTGGCCGGATCGTGCGTGCGACCCAACGATTTCAACACGTGATCCTGCATCGACTGCACGCCGACACTCACCCGGTTCACTCCCCCGTCGGCGAACGTACGCATCATCTCGGTCGTGACGTCGTCGGGGTTGCACTCGATGGTGAACTCGCAGTCGGTGGTTCGCGGCACCGCGTTCAACGAGCGCATCAACATCTCGGCCGGAACACGCGTCGGCGTGCCACCACCGACGAAGATCGACGTGGCTCGAGGCATACCATCGTCCACCGCACGGGAAATCTCCGTGGCCAACGCGTTCAGATAACTCGGAATCACGTCGTCCCGGTCGGTGAAGGTGGCGAACGCGCAGTAGTCGCAACGATGACGACAGAACGGGATGTGCACGTACACCCCGAAGTCGGCCGGTGGCTCCATCACGTCGTCGGCCGGAACAACAGGCCAAGGTCGTCCAAGGTGGCGGCCACGTCCTCGGTGGCCACGTTCAACATGGCGGCGATGGCACGCACGTCGTCGGCGCGCACCGTGAGCACCTTGCCGTTGAAGTCCCCACGCTGAACCTGGATCATCGACAGGAAGCGACCGAGCATCTCGTACGCGGCACCCTTCTTGGCGGCCAAGGCCACCAGGTCGACGGCCATCTTGCGCCTCGGAGCGGAGCCGTCCACGCCGCCGATCGAGTCACGGGGCAACAGTTGCTCGGTGGGCACGTTGTAGATCTCGGCCAGGCGATGAAGGCGGGGCAACGACACCGAGCGCTCGCCGCGCTCGTACGCACCCACCACCGAGGCCTTGAACTCCTCGTTCGACACCGACTCCAGTTCCTGCAGCGACATCTTCTTCTGCTTGCGGATGGACCGCAGACGCTCACCCACCCGTTGGTTGTAGGCCCGCGATGCGGCGTCGTCGACCTCGGATTCCTGCGCCATCGCGTCCTCTCCCACCGCCCTCGGTGTTCGCAGTTCAATCTAGGCGGTCGCGTCGCCACTCTCCGTGGCGGGAACCCGCAAAGTCAGCGACGGGCCACCAACAAGGCACCCGCCACCACCGCGGCGGTCTCGGCGCGCAACACACCGCCCGGCAGACCCACCGACGAACCGAACAGCGCGAGTTCGTCATCGGTGAAACCGCCCTCCGGGCCCACCGCGATCATGCTCACGCCGTCACCCATGGACCCGCCACCCGGCTCGGCCACCGCCAAGCCCGCACCGTGGATACGCACGAGCTCCTGAACCGAACCCACCACCGACTCGATGGTGGGAACGAACACCTGACGGCTCTGCATCACCGCTTCGCGCGCCACCTTGCGCCAACGCTCCAGATTTCGTTCGGCCTTGTCGGCGTCCCACTTCACCACGGAACGCATCGACACGAAGGGCACGATAGTGTCCACACCCAACTCGGTGAGCTTCTGCACGATGGTCTCGGGCTTGTCGGACTTGCACAGCGCGAAAGCCACGCCCAAGGGCGCGCGAGACGGTTCGCGAACGACGTCGGAGACCGGTCGTAACGCGCCGTCGGACCAGGCGCACACGCGCCACGCGCCCCGGCCGTCGGTGACCGACACGTTCTCGCCGTCGCGCAGGCGCAACACCCGCACGCGGTGATGGTGGTCGTCCTCGGCCAACACCGGCGACGTCACGTCGTCCACGATCACGTGGGTGGCGGCGCGGCGCCGCTCGTTCACGAGAACGCCGACTTGATCTTCGAGAAGAACGAGGTGTCGGCGGGTGCCACGTCCTCACCGCGAGCCTCGGCGAACTGACGCAACAAACGCGACTCGTCGTCGGACAACTTGGTGGGCACCTTCACCGAGATCAGCACCCGCAGATCGCCGCGACCACTGGACTGCAGACGCGGCACGCCCCGACGCTTCAGCACGAACTCACGACCCGGTTGCGTTCCCGCCGGCACCACCAACGTCTCGTCACCGTCCAACGTGGGCAACTGCAACGACACGCCGAGCGTGGCCTGGGCGATGGACACCTCCACCACCGTCACCAGATCGAAGCCGTCGCGCTCGTAGCGGTCGTGCGGACGAACGCGCAGATGCACGAACAGATCGCCGGCGCCACCACCTCGCGGACCCACCGCGCCTCGACCGGTCAGGCGCAGGGTGCTGCCGGTGTCCACGCCCGCGGGCACGTCGACCTGGAACGTCTTCTCGGTGACCACGCGACCCTCACCCGAACAGGTAGCGCACGGCGTGGCGATGACGCGACCGAAACCCCGGCAGCGCTGGCACGCCTGCATGGTGACCATCTGACCCAGGATGCTCTGACGCACGCGCTGCACCTGGCCCTGACCGTTGCATTCGCTGCACTTCACCGGCTGCGTACCCGCGCCGGCACCCGAGCCACCACAGTCGTCGCACGACAACGCGGTGCGCACGTTCACGGGCAAGGTGGCCCCGAACACGGCTTGCTCGAAGTCGAGGTCGGCCACCACTTCCAGGTCCTGTCCACGCGGCGGACCCGACGGACCGCGCTGCTGACCGAAGGGACTACCACCGCCGAAGAAGGTCTCGAAGATGTCGCCCAGTCCACCGCCACCGCCGAAGAAGTCACCGCCACCACCGGCACCCGAGACTCCGGCCTCGCCGAAGCGGTCGTAACGAGCGCGCGCATCCGGATCGCTCAACACTTCATAGGCCTGAGCGACCTGCTTGAACTTCTCCTCGGCCGTGGCATCGCCGGGGTTCGCATCGGGGTGCAGTTGACGGGCCTTCGTGCGGTAGGCCTTCTTGATCTCGTCGGCCGACGCATTGCGCGACACACCGAGCAATTCGTAGTAGTCAGCCATGTCGATCCACCATCTCGCGCCACAGTCAACCGCCCGCGGGCGGCGACCGTCTACTCAGCCTTCGCCCAATCGGCGCCCGAGTCGATCCGACACCACCTCGACGGTGGCCAGCGCCTGCGGGTAATCCATGCGGGTGGGGCCCAACACGCCGACCGTGCCCATTTGCTGACCGTCGACCACCACCGGGGCCACCACCACCGAACAGTTGGCCAGCGGCTCGATGCCGTGCTCGGCGCCGATGGCCACGCTGAGTCCGCGATTCAGGATGTCGCGCACCAGAGACACCACCAGGTACTGCTGTTCGAGGGTCTGCAACACCTGTCGCACCACGTCCACCGCGTCGAAGGCCGACGCCATCGAGGACGCACCGCCCACGAACACCGGGTTGTCAGCGTTGGCCCCCCGAAGGGCAGCGGCCGCCTTGTCGCACACCGCATCCACGCCGGCGTCGCCCGACGCGGTGACGTCGCCCAGATCGACCAGAGTGCGACCCACCAGCGCGCGCTGCAGATGAACCGTGGCCGCACCCAGACGGGTCTCGGACACCTCGGCGTCGAACTCGAGATGCTGACTCTCGACCGAACCGTTCGACATGACCGCGACCACCATCGCCTGTCGAGCGGACAATCCGACCACCTGCACGGAACGAATGTCGGCCAGCTCCACCTTGGGACCCATCACCACGGATGCGTAGTTGGTGAGGCCGGCGACCAGATGCGACGTGCGCGCCAACAGTTCTTCCATGCGACCGTGTGCGCCGTCGAAGAACTGGCGAACCTGGGTGACTTTCACGTCGTCGAGGCGACCGGGCTGGCTGAGGTGGTCGACGAAGAAGCGGTAGCCCTTGTCGGTGGGAATGCGCCCGGCCGAGGTGTGAGGCTGGGTGAGGAACCCTTCCTGTTCGAGCACGGCCATCTCGTTGCGTACGGTGGCCGAGGAGACGTTGATGTCGTGACCGTTGGCGATGTGGGTGGAGCCGACGGGTTGACCCGAACCGATGTACTCCTGCACCACGGCTCGCAGGATGGCGGTCTTGCGATCATCAAGCATGGTGATCAGTAGTTTAGTACCGCCCCACCCCCGGCCATCGGGCGCGCGGGGAACCTCAGCCGAGGGCTTTCAGGCGGGCCAACGACTCGTCGCGCTCCACCGCATGATCCACGATCGGCGCCACGTACCCCAACGGCACCGCCCCGCCCTTGCCGCCCGGCGCGTGAATGATCGACGTCGGCAGATCGGCCACCTCGGGCACGAAACGCCGCACGTAGTCGCCGTTCGGGTCGTAGCGCTCCCCCTGCAACGCCGGGTTGAACACCCGGTAGTACGGCGCGGCGTCGGTTCCGGTTCCCGCCGTCCACTGCCAGCCGTGAGCGTTGCTGGCCAGATCACCGTCTACGAGATGCGCCATGAAGTGACGCGCGCCCCACTGCCACGGCAGGTGTAAGTCTTTGACAAGAAAGCTTGCGACGATCATTCGCACGCGATTGTGCATCCAGCCCGTCTGCTTCAGTTCGCGCATGCCCGCGTCCACGATCGGATATCCGGTCTCGCCCCGACACCACGCCGCGAACCGTTCCTCGGCCACCGGACCCTCGTCGTGCACCATGGCGTCCATCTTGCGATTCAGGTTGCGCCACCCCGAATCCGGGAAACGGTGCAGCACGTCGCCGTAGAACTCGCGCCAGGCGATCTCGCTTCGGTACACGTCGTGCGCCCGCGTTCCATGCAGGTCCGCCAACAACTGACGTGGATGGACGATGCCCCAACGCAGCGCGATCGACATCCGGCTGGTGCCCGGCACCCCGGGGTCGTTGCGACGTTGGTCGTAACCGTCGAGACCATCCGTTCCGCGATCACGGAACTCGGCCCACTGTGCGTGCACACCCCGCTCGTCGAAGGCGGGAAGATCGAAGTCCACCTCGGGTCGCGGGGGGCGACCTTCGCACGGAACAGTCGGCGCCCCCACCCAATTCGGGTCGCGCGGTGCGTCCAGGGGCCGATCCCAGCCGTGGGCCAGCCATCGCTTCGAGAACGGCGTGAACACCGAATACGACGTGCCGTCGTCCTTGGTGATCGAGCCCGGGTTGACCGCGTACGGCGAACCCACGAATCGCAACGGAACACCCGACGCCTCCAGCCGAACGCTCACGGCGTCGTCGCGGCGCGAACCGTACGGCGCGAAGTCACGGGCGGCGTACACCGCCGACGCCCCCACCTCGGCCACCAACGCGGGAATCACGTCGAGCGGGTCGCCGTATCTGTACACCAGCGCCCGACCCATGGAGTCGTCCAACGCGTTCAACGCGTCGCACATGTAGGCACGGCGAGGCGCTCCCGATCGTGACATCAACAGCGGATCCACCACGAACACCGGCACCACGTCGGTGTGCTCGGCCAACGCCGCCAGCAGTGCGGGGTTGTCGGCCAGACGGAGATCCCGTCGGAACCACATGATGGCGCGCGTCATGCGCGACAACTTAGGAGAACCGCAAACGGATTGCGTTGGCGTGGGCCGGGAAACCCTCCACGTCGGCCAGAGCGATCACGCTCGGAGCGATGCGCCGCAACGCGTTCTCGTCGGCGCGGGCCACCGCGGTGCGCTTCAGGAACGCGTCCACCGTGACGCCGCTGGTGACGCGAGCGAAACCGTTGGTGGGCAACGACGCCGGACATCCGATCACGAAGTTCGCCGCCGAGAAGGGCGTGTGTTGTCCGATCAGGATCTCGCCGGCGTGCACCAGTCGATCGACGACCTCATCGACCTTGGAGTCCGCCACCGCCACCTGCAGGTGTTCGGGGGCGAACGCGTTGGCCACCTCGGCGGCCTCGTCGAACGATCCGACCACGACGCATCCACCGTTCACGCCCAACGACGCGGCGGCGGCCTCGGCCCGCTCGGTCGGCAACGCCACGATCTGCTTCGTCAGTTCGACTTCCACGGCCGCGGCCAACGTCGCCGAGGTGGTCACCAGCAACGTGCAACTGTCGGTGCCGTGTTCGGCCTCGATCAGCAGGTCGGCCGCCAAGCGCACCGGATCGGCGGTCTCATCGGCGATCACCAGGCTCTCGGTGGGACCCAAGGCCATCTGCGTGGAGGTGCCGTAACGCTGCACCTCCATCTGCGCCACGGTCACCGGCAACGAACCCGGACCCATGATCTTCACGACCTTGGGAATGGTCTCGGTGCCGAACGCCAGCGCCGCCACGCCGGCGGGACCGTTCACCCGGAACACGTCGCGCAGCCCCAGAGCGCGGGCCACCATCAACACCACCGGATCGACGGCCCCGTTCGCACCGGGCTTGGGCGGCACCACCACGACCACCCGTGGCACGCCCGCCACCACCGCCGGGGTTCCCAGTTGCGCCAACACGCTCGGATAACTCGCCTTGCCACTGGGACAGAACAAACCGGCCGAGGCGATGGCGCTCGTGCGCTCGCCCACCATCAGCCCCGGGTCGCTCTCGAAGGACCAGTTGCCCCGATGCGTCATCACCTGTTCGTTGAATCGACGGATGTGGTCGACCATGTCGTCGATGGCGCCCGCCAGTTCGGCCGACACCTTCGCCGGCGCGGCGTCCCACTCGGCGTCGGACACGCGCAAACCCGACGGCTCGACGTCGACCTTGTCGAAGGTGCGCAACGCGTCGCACACCGCCGCGTCACCGCGATCGCGCACGTCGCAGACCAGGGCGGCGATCTGCTCGCGCAGCGCGGACGTGATCACCTTGTTCAGATCACGATCCACCAACGCGTCACGTTCGGACGCCGACATTGTCGACCACTCCAACATGCGCAGAATCGGACCACGAGCCATGGGGTCAGGGTACCGGCATCACTTCGGAGCGACGGCGTGGATTCGCGCGGGAAACCCCAGTGCGACGAACGCCACCGTGATCGCCACCAACGAGATCAGGCTTCCATATGCGAGGGACCATTCCGGTCCCCACGAGTCGGCGATCACTCCGGTGACGGGACCGCCGACCGGGGTGGAACCGAGAAAGGCCACGGCCGACAGGGCCAGCAGTCGACCGCGCATGTCGGCGGGACACTTCTGCTGCACGAGACCGTTGAAGTTGGCCAGGAATCCGGCACCGCCGATTCCGAGCGGCACCGCGGCCACGAATGCCCACCAGCCCGTCGGAGCCCAGGCCAGGAACGGACCGGCCACCCCCAGCAACGTGACGCTCACGAAGAACATCCGGATGGTCGCCTGCTTGCGCGAGGCCGCCATCAGCGAACCCACGACGCTTCCCACGCTCACCACCGCCAACACCCACCCGAACCAGCGCTCGTCACCCCAACGAACCGCGCTCAGCTTGGGCAACGACACCGAATAGTTGAAGGCGAAGGTGCTCACCACGATCAACACCATGTGCAACACGAACAACTCCCGGTCACGACGAACGAAGCGCAACGCGTCGCGCACCGGCGTGCCACCCCGGGGCGCCTTGGGCGACACCCGCAACTCGCGCACATCGATGGCCGCGAGGGAAGCCAACACCGCCACGAACGAGACCCCGTTCAGCATGAAACACCACGCGGTTCCGAGCGGACCCACCAGCGCCGCCGCCAACGCCGGACCGAAGATGCGCGAGCCCGTCATCACCGCGGTGTTCAACGACATCGCGTTGCTGATGTCGGCCTCGGCTACCAATTCCACCACCAAACCGCGCCGTGCCGGGTTGTCGAAAGCGTTCACGACTCCCAGCACCAACGCCAACGCGTACACCACCGGCACCGACACCAGCCCGGCGAAGTCGAGCGACGCCAGCACGACAGCCTGCACCGCCATCAACGACTGCGTGGTCAGGCAGGTGATGCGCTTGTCGCGTCGATCCGACAAGGCGCCGGCCCACGCGCCGAGGAACAACATCGGCAGGAACTGCAGGGCGACGGTGATGCCGAGGTCGGTGGCCTTGCCGGTGAGTCGGTACACCAGGATCGACATGGCCGTGGATTGCAGCCAGGTGCCCACGTTCGACACCAGGAGTCCGCCGAAGAACAGGCGGGCGTTGCGATTGCGCAGAGACCGGAACGTCTCCGAACGGGCCATGGACTCAGTCGTCCAACTTCAAGGCCGAGATGAAGACGTCACCGGGCACTTCCACGCGTCCGATGGCCTTCATCTTCTTCTTGCCTTCCTTCTGCTTCTCGAGCAGTTTGCGCTTTCGGGTGATGTCACCGCCGTAGCACTTGGCCAACACGTCCTTGCGCTTGGCCTTCACGGTCTCGCGCGAGATCACCTTGCCACCGATGGCCGCCTGGATCGGCACGTCGAACATCTGGCGCGGAATGAGTTCTTTCAACTTCTCGCACATGCGACGTCCGTAGTTCTCGGCCTTGTCGCGGTGGACGATGGTGGAGAACGCGTCGGCGATGATGCTGTTCAGCAGCAGGTCCACCTTCACGAGGTTGCTGCGCTGGTATCCCGACAACTCGTAGTCGAGAGACGCGTACCCCTGGCTACGGCTCTTCATCTGGTCGAAGAAGTCCACCACCACCTCGGCCAGCGGGATCATGTAGTGCAATTCCACGCGTTCGGGCGACAGGTACTCGATCTTCGACATGTCCCCGCGCCGCGTCTGGCACAGGTCCATCAGCGTTCCCGTGTATTCCTTGGGCGTGATGATGCTCACGCGGAAATACGGCTCCTCGATGTAATCGATGTTCTGCGGCGGCGGAAGGTCGGCGGGGTTGTCCACCTTCAGTTGCTCGCCGTTGGTCTTGGTGACGAGGTACTCCACGCTGGGCGCGGTGGCGATGAGGGCCAATCCGAACTCGCGCTCGAGGCGCTCTTTCACGATCTCCATGTGCAACAGACCGAGGAAGCCGCACCGGAAGCCGAAACCGAGAGCACCCGAGGTCTCGGGTTCGTAGGTGACGCTGGCGTCGTTCAGCTTCAACTTCTCCAGGCTCTCGCGCAGGTTCTCGAAGTCGTCGCCGTCGATGGGGTACAGACCGCAGAACACCATGGGCTTCGGGTCGCGGTATCCGGGCAACGCTTCGGTGGCGGCCCGGCCGTACACCGTGACCGTCTCGCCCGATCGGGCCTCGGCCACGTCCTTGATGCCGGCGATGAGATAGCCCACCTCGCCCGGTCCGAGCTCGGCCACCGGCGTGGGTGTGGGTCGGCGCACGCCGATCTCGATGGCCTCGTGTTGCGCGTTGGCCTGCATGAACTGCAACCGAGCACCACTGGTCATGCGACCGTTCATGACACGGATGGACGACACCACACCGCGGTACTGATCGAACTGACTGTCGAAGATGAGCGCCTGCAGCGCCGCGTCGGGGTCACCCTTGGGGGCCGGAATGCGCTCGCAGATGGCGTCCAGCAGATCCGGCACGCCCTCGCCGGTCTTGGCCGAGATGCGCAGGATCTGATCCGCCGGGATGCCGAGCACGTTCTGGATCTCGGCCGCGTACCGCTCGGGGTCAGCGGCCGGAAGGTCGATCTTGTTGAGCGCGGCCACGATCTCGAGGTCGTGCTCGAGGGCCAGATAGCAGTTCGCCAGCGTTTGCGCTTCGATGCCCTGCGCCGCGTCCACCACCAACACCACGCCCTCACAGGCCGCCAACGAGCGACTGACCTCGTATCCGAAGTCCACGTGACCGGGGGTGTCGATCAGGTGCAGGACGTGGTCTTTCCAGTCCACCCGCACGTTCTGGGCCTTGATGGTGATGCCCCGCTCGCGCTCCAGGTCCATGGAATCCAGGTACTGGGCCCGCATGTCACGGGCGTCCACGGCCTTGGTGAGCTCCAGAATGCGGTCCGACAGCGTCGACTTGCCGTGATCGATGTGGGCGATGATCGAGAAGTTGCGGATGCGGGAGAGGTCCATGGGCGACGCGACGACGGTGGGGGAACCAGCGTCCCCCGCAGACTACTCGGTAACCGCAGGTCAGACCCCGTGGGCGTTGGGGACGCCCACCCCTGCTGGTACCCTCACAGGGCTGTTTCGATCGCACCGAGGTTCACGTGGCAAATATCAAGTCCCAGAAGAAGCGCATCCTGACGAATGCCAAGCGCGCCGAGCGCAACAAGGCCGTCAAGAGTGAGCTGAAGACGCGCGTCAAGAACGCCAAGGCCTCCGCCGGCACCGACGCCGCCGTCGAAGACGTTCGTCTCGCCGTCAAGCGCATCGACATGGCCGCCGCCAAGGGCATCATCCACAAGAACACCGCGGCCCGTCGCAAGAGCCGCCTCATGAAGTCGGTCGGCTCCGCCAACTGATCGTTCCTCAGCGTCGCCGACCCGTCGGCGCCGCGAGTTTCGCCAAGCGCGCCACCAGCACGTCCATCACGACGTCGTTCTCCAGCCCGGTGCGGCCCCGAAGATCCAGATCCGCGGTCGCCAGCAAATCGAAGGCCCGTCGCAGTCCGGATGATCCGAGGTTGCGATAGGCCTTCAGTGCTTTCTCGGCCTGGAACCCCTTCGCGCCGGTCAAGGCTTCGGCGTCGCCGACGCTGTGCACCGACGGGCCGTCGAGTTTGGCCAACCGTGCGAAGTGATTGTGCAACTGCGCCATGATCTGCAGTGGATGACGCTCCCCCGCGGTCATCATTCGCCGAGCCACCATGAGCGCCTTGGTGGCGTTGCCACCGTCGATGGCGTCGGTCAGGTCCCACGGCTTCACGTCACCCCGCTCGCCGAGGAACGGCTCCAGCTTGTCCGGGGTGACGACGGCGGCTCCGTACGTGGCGCGCAGGGTTTCGGCCAGACCGGCGAACCGTCCCACGTCCTCGCCCAACCACTCGATCATGATCGACATGGCTTTGGCGTCGAAACTGAGCCCGGCCACGGCCACCTGCTCTTCCCACCACGACCGCCGGTCGGCGGCACGGGTGGGCGGCGTCACGTCGATGTTGCGACCACCGGCGACCTTCAACGCATCGGTCAGTGCCTTCAGGATCTTGCCCTTGCGCCAGACGATGACCAGATCGGTGAACTCGGCTTCGTCGCGGATGTACTCGGCCAGGACGTCGATGTCCTCGGTCGTGGTGCCGTCGTGTTGATGAACCACCACCACCCGTCGATCGGTGAAGAACGGCGGAGTGCTGGCCGATTCGATGACCGAACCGATCACGTAATCGTCGACGAATTCGTCGAGCATCAAGCTGCGGTCGCCATCGCCGATGAGTTCTCTGACCTTCTCGGCCACCGCCGCCGACAGCACGACCTCGTCGGATCCGTGGAGAACGAGCGTGGCCATCACCCAAGATTGGCACATCGGTGTCGGTTACGGCGTTCCATCAGCACCAACGCGAACGGCACCATCGACGTCACGACGACGTTCAGGAACGGAGGCGGTTCGAGGTTCGCGGCGACTCGCGCCACCGCGTCGACCCAGCGCACCGCCAACGAGGGCAAGAACATCGACGGCTCGGAAAGGGCCGGAAACGAACCGGCGACCATCGCCGCGGGGATCCCCACCAGCATCACGAGACCCGCCACCGGTGCGGCCAGCAGGTTCGCCGGTAACGCCAACGCGCTCGGCCAGCCGAAGACCGCCACCGACACCGGCAAGACCCCGAGTTGCGCCGCGATCGTTGGTGCCATCCAGTCCGCCAGACGTCGACGTCGAGAGTTCGAGCCCCTCAACACTCGGTGGATCGCCGGAGTGCCCATGACCAAGCCGAAGGTGCCCGCGGCGGACAGCCACCATCCGACCGACCACGCCAGGAAAGGGTCGACGAAGAGAAAGATGATCACGCACAACGACAGCACCCCGACGGCCCGGGGTCGCCATCCGATCGCCAGCGCCACCGCCGACACCGCCGCCATGCCCGACGCGCGGACCACCGACGGCTCGACGCGAGTGAGGACCGCGAACCAGACCAGCGCCCCGAGCGTCACCGACATTCGGGTCCAGCGACCGCGGCGTCGGGTCATCGGAGCGATGACCGCCAGCAGATAGCCCACGTTCTGCCCCGACACCGCCGTCAGGTGAGCCAGGCCGCTCGCGCGAAAACGTTCCACCATGTCCTCGCTCTGATCGGAGTCGTCCCCGTAGACCAAACCAGCGAAGAGAGCGGAGTCGTCGTCGTTCATCGCCCCGGCACCGCGTGACATCACGTCGCGCACGTCGTTGGCCGAGCGTTCGAGGGCCCGCGAGCGACGTCGCGGGCCACCGGCCGGATCCGAGAAGGACTCCACCTCGATCTCGCCGACGATGTGACGAACCTGCGAACGGCGCCGACGTTCCTCTCGCACCTCACGGGTTCGACCTTCCACCCTCACCGACTCCCCCCGTTTCAACCCGCTCACCCCGGCAGCGATCGACCCGTACACGACGGCTTCGAAACGGCGGCCCTCGATCGACAGCACCACGCGAGTGCCGCGACCGAACGACTCGGGGTCCGAGGCCAGCGTCGCCACCGTCGACACGTCACCGAAAGCGACCGTGCGCACATCACCCCATTCGCTCGTCGAGCGCCACCCGACGAGACCGATCACGAGCACGACCACCATCGACGTCGAGCGCAGACGTTCGCGCGAGGCGACCGGGCGCACGACGACCCAGGGAAGTGTCGCCAGCATCGGCCAACCGCCCCGATGAAGAGCCGACGACGGTCCATGTTCGAAGGCCCACGCACCCCACACCGCCGCCATCGCCACCACCAGCCAGTGCCACCGTGCGGTGGAATCGATGGCGTACCCTGAATCTCCGTGGCTCTCGGATCGATCTTCGACGCTCCCGCGGACTCGGTTCCCGACGGGCCCCGCCATCATCGACACCTCGTGCGTCGTCTCGGGCCGTTCGTGCCGATCGGCATCGCCCTGGCTCTGGGCCTCGTAGCCGCGATGTTGTTGGTGGGCAGCGAATCCGCGTGGCGCGGCGCGCCCGGATTCATCCTCGCCGTGGCCTCCCTCCCGACGCTTCCACTCTTCGGCGTGCCGGTGATGGGTGGAACCACGCGCTGGGTGTTGGCGATCGTCACCAGCCTCGCTCTCTGGTACGGCATCGGGACGTTGGCGTCACGCCGCTCCACCAGTCGGGTGGTCACCAGTTGGCCCGAATGGCGACGCGAGTACGTGCGCCTGTCGGTCGGGGTGTGGGTCGGCGCACTCGTCGGGTTGGGCGTGGCGGCCACGGTGCTGTCGGTCAATCTCTGATGGACCGGTCGTCGCTCGGTCACACCTTCACCAACCCACGAATAGCCTCCAGCTTCGCGGCGCCGATGCCCGGAACGTCGAGCAGGCCGTCCACCGACGCGAACCGACCGCGCTCGTCACGATGACGCACGATCGCCGCGGCCGTGGCCGGTCCGATGCCGGGTAACCGATCGAGTTCGGTGATCGTGGCGGTGTTGATGTCGATCGGGAACTGCGGGCCGGCGACATCTCCGCCGTCGCCGTCGGATGAGACGTCCACGATCACTTCGCCCACCGCCGGCACGTACACCCGCTGACCGTCGCGCACGGGCGCGGCCAGATTGATGGCGTCGGGATCGGCTCCGAAGACCGCTCCTCCGGCGATGTTCACGGCATCGATGACGCGAGCGGTCGGGGACAATTCGTAGACACCGGGTCGCGTCACTCGTCCGGCCACGTGAACGGTGATCATCGACGACGATGGGCGCGTGGTGTCCGGAACCGACGTGGTGGCGTACGCGAGATCGTCCTCCACCGGTGCGGGCGGTTGACGCAACAACAGCCACGCGAACCCGATGATCACCATCGTCGAAACGAGCGCTCCCAAGAGGCGACCCCAACCGAGATAACGCACCCATCCGGCCGCTCGCCGCTTCATGTCGTCCCAGAGCGCCGTCCGGCTCGTGTCGTCATCGTTCGGACGCGGACGCCACGCCTCCATCTCGCTGACCTCGCTCCGTTCCCGTCGGCGCCTTCCGACGAGCGGCTCGACTCAGGCCGTGGGTGTGCGCCAGTGCGTGGTGGTGACCGTTCGTCGATCGTGCTCGCGACGCACCTCGTCGGCCACGCGCCCCTCGTCCCAACCCCACAACGGGGCCGCGATCCGGGCCACGTTCTCGAGAGTCTCGCGACCCACCTGACCCGTGGTCCCCGACACGAGTCGACGATCGACGACGTCCGACAGCGTGTACGCGGACTCGTGGGTCACGGCGAAGACGACCTGGGCGCCCACATCGTCGGCGGACGGACCAACGGTGCGGGCCAGATCGGCGTCGGTGCGCACGAGTTCGAGGATGCGCACGTACTCACTGCCGTACAAGCGCGCGACGTTCTCGGCCGAACGTGGATTCAACCCCACCGCCATCAATTCATCGGTGGCCACGCGCAGGTAGTCGTCGGCGTCCTCAGCCCAGGCGAACGCCCCGAACGCCGCCGTTCGGCGGGAGTCGAAGCGTCGCGATGGTCGACCGACCAGTTCATTCTCGAACAAGCGGTCCACCATCTGTTCCGCGGTGGCCCGACCGGTGGTCCACTTGCCACCGCCGATGGACCACAGGTTCGCGACGCCGTGATCGACGTGGTGGTACAACTCGTGACGTCGACTGGCCGAATACGTGCCGGTCGACTCGCCCTCGGCACCGGTGCGAATGAGCGGACGCACACCGACCGTCGTCATCTCCACGTCGTCCACCGACAATCGGTCGGCGTCGGGAGCCATCGTCGAGTTCACGGTGTCGAGAATCAGGTCGACGTCGGAGGGGTCGACCACAACCGAGGACTCGTCACCGTCGATGGGAGTGTCGGTCGGGCCGATGAAGGACTTGCCCATCCACGGCGACACGATCACGTGTCGCCCCGAGCGAGCGCGGGCGAAGACGGCATCTTTCACCCGACCCGGTCCACCGATGGGCCGGGTCAGTACGTGCACCCCCTTCGACCGATCCACCCCCACACCCGTCGGGCGTCCGAGCGACGACAACACCCGATCGATCCACGGACCGGCCGCGTTCACCACCACCCGCGCGCGCACCACCTGCTCGGTCGCCCCTCGGACGACCCGAACTCCCTCCACCTGAAAGCGTCCGTCCGTTTCCGTGCCCACGAACCCGGCCACGCGGGCGTGATTGAAGAGTCGGGCACCGGCCACCGTCGCTGACTTCGCGTACGCCAGCAGCAATCGCTCGGGATGGATGTTCATGGTGTCGTGATACGCGAAAGCACCTTGCAGACCCTCTCGATCCAACCACGGAACGGCCTCCAACAAACGACGGCGCGACAACCACCGGGGATGCGGAATGCGGAGACCTTCCGGGGCTCGTCGGTTGCGATCGAAGGACAAGGCGTCGTACAACAGCACGCCGGCTCCGATGAGTGCGGTGGACGGCTTGCTCCAACGCCACGCGGGCATGATGAATCGCGTCTGCTCGACCAGGTGCGGTGCCCCGAGCGCCAGAACACGCCGCTCGCGCAGGCTCTCGCGCACCACCGCGATGTCGTATTGCTCGAGATAGCGGATGCCGCCGTGGATGTACTTGGTCGTGGCCGCACTGGTCCCCGACCCGAAGTCGTTCGCTTCGAACAGGGCCACACTCAGGCCTCGCGACGCGGCCTCACGGGCCACGCAGATTCCGGTGATGCCACCGCCGATGACGATCACGTCGAGTTCACCCGACGTGAGGTCGTTCATCGATGATTCGAGCGGAATACTGACGGGCATCGCGGGATTTCAGAACAGGCGCGCGGTGAGTTTCTTGCGCCAACCCGCGGTGCGCGGGTCCTCGGCGCCCATCAGCTCGAGAATGTCGAGGAACTGCTGACGCGCGTCCTCGTCGGCTTTCACGCTGTCGAGGAGCGCGGCCAATCGATCGTCGAAATCGTCGGCGGGTCGCATCGACAACCTCGCGGCGGCGGCCGCTTTGCGAACCTCGTCCGTCTCGGGAACGCGCGCCAACAAAGCCAAGGCGTCCTCGCCCTGACCGCGAGCGGTGAGGATGTCCGCCAACGCCACGATGGCCGACTCGTTGCCGGGGTCGATTCCGAGCACCGCACGCAGACTCTCCTCGTCGCCCTTGGCCAACAGATCCGAGATCACCTCGTCCTCGGCCGTGGGCAACAACATGTCCACGTATTGCTTCACCACGTGTTCGGGCTGCGCGCCCTGGAACATGGGCATCGCACGACCGTCGGCGACCGCGAACACCGCGGGGATCGACTGAACCCGGAACGCTTGCGCGATGCCGGGATTCTCGTCGATGTTGACCTTGGCCAGCACCACTTTGCCGTTCGTCGCGGCGACCACTCGTTCGATGATCGGACCCAACGTCTTGCAGGGTTCGCACCACGGAGCCCAGAGATCCACCACCACCGGCACGGTCATGGAGCGAGCCAGCACGTCGTTCTCGAAGGACGCGTCGGTGACATCGATGAACATGTACCAGACGCTACCGGCGTTCCCCCGACGGCTCACGTTCGTGACGGGACGACCTGTCGAAACGTGTCCCCGCAGGGCTACCGTATGCGCCGTGACCGACGTACCAGGCATACGACTCGATGCGGTCACCGATTGGTTGCACGACCACGTGGAAGGCGCGGAAGGTCCGTTTCGCTTCGACGTCATCGCCGGTGGCCATTCGAACCTCACGTACCGCGTGACGGCCGCCAACGGGAATCGGTTCGTTCTTCGGCGTCCACCGCTCGGTCACGTGCTGGCGAGTGCGCACGACATGGGTCGCGAGCACCGCATCATCCACGCGCTGCAGGACACCCCGGTTCCCGTCGCCCCCGCCGTCGGGTACTGCGACGACCCGTCCGTCAACGACGCTCCCTTCTACGTGATGAAGTTCGTCGATGGTCTCGTCATCCGCGATCGCGAGGCCGCCGAGACGTTGCTGACCCCCGCGGCTCGTCGTCGCGCCAGCGAGTCGATCGTCGACACCATGGCCGCCATTCATCGCGTCGACCCCACCAAGGTCGGTCTCGGCGATCTCGGTCGCCACGAGGGTTACATCGCTCGACAATTGAAGCGTTGGTACGGCCAATGGAACCAGCAGAAAACCCGGGACCTGCCGGCGGTCGATCGGGTTCACGATGCGTTGCTGGCCCGCATCCCCGAACAAGGCCCGGCCACGCTCGTGCACGGCGACTACCGACTCGACAACTGCATGGTCGACACCAACGGCGAGGTGATCGCGGTTCTCGACTGGGAAATCTGCACCCTCGGTGACCCGATGGCCGACCTCGGTCTGCTGATGGTCTACTGGACCGGCCCCGGCGACGACGCGTCGGCCTGGACCGGCTCGGCCTGCTCGGCCCCGGGGTTCCTCGACCGCGACGACCTCGCCACCCGCTACACCGAGGTCAGTGGACGCGACACGTCGCAGCTCGACTTCTACGTGACGTTCGCGTTCTGGAAATTGGTCTGCATCCTCGAGGGCGTGTACGCCCGATACCTCGGCGGAGCGCTCGGACAACGTGATCCCGCCGAGCTCGAACCGTTCAACCAACAAGTTCTCGGTGCGGCGGCGCGCGCCGAAGAGATGCTCGGACGACTGAAATGACATCCATTCCCGATGTCGAACTGAACGGGGATCTGCCTCACCTCGACAAGCCGGTTCTGGTGGTCATGTTGCAGGGTTGGATCGACGCGGCCGGCGCGGCGAACGAGGCCATGAACGCCATCGAAGCGCAGATCAATCCACTTCCGATCGCCACTTTCGACGCCGACGTGTTCATCGACTTCCGTGCGCGGCGTCCGACGATGGAGATTCGCGACGGTCGCAACAGCAACATCGAGTGGCCCAGCATCGATCTGTACGCCGGTCACGACCGCACTGGTCGTGACGTCCTGATCCTCACCGGCTTCGAGCCCGATTCCGCGTGGCACCGATTCGCGTCGGCCGTTCGCGAGCTGTGCGTTCGACTCGAGGTGTCGATGATGGTCGGGCTCGGGGCCTACCCCTTCCCCACACCTCACACGCGACCGAGCAACCTCTCGTGCACCACTCCTTCGGCGGATCTGCTGAACAAACACTCCTTCGTCCGCACCTCGGTCGACGTTCCCGCGGGCATGGCGGCCGTCCTCGAGCAAGTGCTCCACGACGCCGGCATCCCCTCCATCAGCATCTGGGCCCAGGTTCCCCAGTACATACCGGCCATGACGTATCCGGCCGCCGCAGTGGCTCTGCTCGACGGATTGAAGGACACCGCGGGTCTGCTCTTCGATCGCGGTTCCTTGCAACAGGAGGCGGTCATCCAGACCGAACGCCTCGATCGACTCGTGGCGAAGAACTCCGAGCATCAGGAGATGGTGCAGAAATTGGAACAGGCCTACGACGCCATGCTCCCCCAAGATGCCAACGCCACCCGACACGACGGCCAGCAACTTTCCGAGAAGGACATCCCGACCCCCGAGGAACTCACCGCCGAATTGGAAGCCTTCCTGCGCGACGCGAATCCCGACCTGCCCTGACGCGCGCACTAGGTTCTGGTCGTCCCCGAGTCGAGGAGAATCCATGAAAGTCGATGGTGGCATCAGCCTGAATCTGCACGAGGCCGCGGCCAGTGCCAAAGAAGCCGAGGCCGCCGGATACAGCGGTGCCTGGACGGCCGAAACCAACCACGATCCTTTCCTTCCCTTGCTCTTGGCGGCCGAACACACCTCGACCGTGGAATTGGGAACGTCGATCGCGGTGGCGTTCGCGCGCAGTCCGATGACCCTGGCCAACACCGCCTGGGACTTGCAGGCGTACTCGAAAGGTCGGTTCATCCTCGGCCTCGGTAGCCAGATCCAGCCGCACATCACCAAACGCTTCAGCATGCCGTGGAGCAAGCCCGCCGCCCGCATGCGCGAGATGGTGTTGGCCATCCATGCGATCTGGGACACCTGGCTCACCGGAGCCAAACTCGACTTTCGCGGCGAGTTCTACACCCACACCTTGATGACCCCCTTCTTCACCCCGGCGGCATCGGACATCTCGGCCGTCGGTAAGCCGAAGATCTTCCTGGCCGGTGTGGGCGAACTGATGACCGAGGTCGCCGGCGAGGTCTGCGACGGATTCATCTGTCACGGCTTCACCACCGAGCGTTACCTCCGCGAGGTCACCATCCCGGCCCTCGAGCGTGGCCGCGCCAAGGCGGGCAAGACGATGGAGGGTTTCGAGATCGTCGGACCGAGTTTCGTCGTCACCGGGAACAACGAGGACGATCTGGCCAAGGCCAGCGCGGGCACGCGTCAACAGATCGCGTTCTACGGTTCGACGCCGGCGTATCGACCCGTTCTCGAGTTGCACGGCTGGGGCGACCTCCAGGACCGACTGAACTCGCTGTCGAAGCAGGGCAAGTGGGTGGAAATGGGCAACGAGATCACCGACGAGGTGTTGAACACCTTCGCGGTGGTGGGCGAGCCCGAGCACATCGCGCCCGAGTTGACTCACCGGTACGGAGACGTGATCGAGCGCATCTCGTTCTACGCCCCGTACAAGAGCGACCCCGAGCGTTGGGGCAAGGTCATGGCCGCCCTACGGGCCGCCTGATCCGTTCAGAGTTCCTCAAGAACGACCCCGACAACTGACCGGAGCCCGGCCCCGATCGTGACCTCCAGCGCCGACGGATGTCCCGTCCCCGTCGGCAAGGGGCCCACATGTACACCACGTCACGACGTCATCTGGCGGCCGGATTGACCGCACTGATCACCATCTCGCCCCTCGTTCCCGTGATCGCCTGGTCCGTCAGCGCTCGAGCTGGCGAGCGCGTGTCCGAATGCATCGACACGGTGGTTTTCACGTCGGTGGGGCGTGATGAAGCCGTCGTCTCCCGTTCGTGTCCGGGGCGCATCGCCGAACCGAGCGATCTGGTGGCCCCGAGCCTCACCACCATCGACATCCGCAACATCAACCCCTGAGGTTCACTCCACCAATTCGAGTCCGTCGCTCAGGTACGTCTCGCGACACTTGGAGCGTTGCAGCTTTCCGCTGCTCGTCTTGGGCAAGGTTCCCGGGCGAACGAGCATGACGTCGCGGGGCGGAAGTCCCGACACCTCGAGAGCCGCGTGATGAATCGCCTGGCGCACCGATTCGGGATCGTCGGTCTTGACCTCGGCCACCACCACCACGGTCTCCTTGCCCTTGTACCCCTCGACGCCGAAGGCGATCACGTTTCCGGCTCGCACCCCCTCGATGGTCCCGACCGCGCGTTCGATGTCCTCGGGGAACACGTTTCGGCCGCCCACGATGATGACGTCCTTGATGCGACCGCAGATGACCAATTCGCCGTCGAGCAAGTAGGCGAGATCGCCGGTGCACAACCAGCCCTCGTGGAACATCGCGCGCGTCGCGTCGGGACGCTTGTAGTAGCCGGGGGTCACGCTCGTTCCCCGTAACAACAACTCCCCGACGTGACGTTCGGGAAGATCCACTCGCGTCTCGGGATCGACGACGCGCATGTCCAAACCCGGCACCGCTTTGCCGAGCAAGGGCAAACGTCGGACGGCGAGGTCGGGTTCGTCGATCAGCGATTGCGGACTCACCGGTCGCGCCAGGCGTTCGCGCTCCATCACCACCCGATCCACGTCGTCACAGCGCAACCCACGATGTCGTGGGGGGAACGCGCCGCCGATGGCCACTTCGGCCATTCCGAACGCCGGGAAAATGCTGCCCGCCGAGAATCCGAACGGTTCGGCCGCGGCCACGAAGGCATCCACCGCGTTCGGATCGACGGGTTCGGCTCCCGACAACGCCAAGGTCAACGAGGACAGATCGATGTCCGTCATCCGCTTCAACGCCCTGGTCGCCAACACCCACGCGAAGTTGGGTCCGGCGGTGGCCGTTCCCTTCCAATCACTGATCCATTGCATCCAACTGCCGGGATGAGCCATGAAGTCCTGGGGGCCCGCCTGCACCAGTTGAACACCGTTGAGCATCGGAATGGACAGGAATCCGACCAACCCCATGTCGTGATAGAGCGGCAACCACGACACCATCACTTCGGAAGTGTCGAGTTCGGCCGCCGCACAACTGGCATCCACATTGGCCGTGAGCACCCGATCGGGAATCATCACGCCCTTGGGCTCCGACGTCGAGCCGCTGGTGTACTGCAGAATCACCAATCGATCGGGATCGTGTTCGGGAATCTCCAGTCGATCGCCGTTCGGCCGCCCCGGACCCGGCAACACCGCGTTCATCGACATCGTGGGCGGATCACCCGGAGCGGACTCGTAGAACGCGGCCAACTGGTCGTCGATCAACACCAACTTGGCGTCGCCGTGGCGGATGCGGGCCCGCGTGCCCTCCACGAACGCCTCGAGCGAGGCCATGCGCATCGGAAGCGGCAGAACCATGCTGGCCATACCCGTCATCCAGCAACCCCGGATGATGGTCATCAGCGCCCGACTGGTGGGACCGAGGATCGCCACGTGATCACCCGGCACGAGCCCCATCGACTGAAGGATCGCACCGACCGCGCGCGCGTCGTCGTGAATCTCGCGCCAGGACACGAAGGCCGGACCGTCGACGGGGATCACGCTGTTGCCGACGAATCGCACGCCCGTCGGGGCGTCGGCCGACTCCTCGAGTCGATCGATGACCGAGCCGGTGGGCAAGGGTCGCGGTGGTGTGGACGGGCTGTTCATGGTGGGCGCCATCGGGCAACGAAAAGGTAGTTCGCCGCGCAACGGCCACCGGTGACCATCGGCGTTTTCCACCCGTGGAGATACGCCCACGACCTGGTTGCCGTTACCCTTGGGACGCCATGTCATCTGCGAGCAACGACCAGACCGGCGACGACGCACCGTCGTTGCGTTACACCGCCCGTCTCGCCCAGGACATCGAGGTTCGCTGGCAGGATCGCTGGGAGCGCGAGGGCACCTTCGAAGCCCCGAACCCGGCCGGCCCGATCGGTGAGCCCTCCAAGGTGGCCGGTCGACCGAAGTTGTTCGTGCTCGACATGTTCCCCTACCCCAGCGGCGCCGGCCTGCACGTGGGCCACCCGTTGGGCTACATCGCGACCGACGTTTACGCCCGCTTCAAGCGGATGACCGGATTCAACGTGCTTCACGCCCTCGGCTACGACTCGTTCGGACTACCCGCCGAACAGCACGCCATCACCACCGGAGTGCATCCCCGCGTCAACACCGAGTCGAACGTGGCGAACATGCGTCGACAGTTGCGTCGACTCGGATTGGGTCACGATGCCCGTCGGAGCGTCTCCACGACCGACGAAGACTTCTATCGCTGGACCCAATGGATCTTCCTGCAGGTCTACAACAGTTGGTACGACGAGCGAATCGGCAAGGCCCGCCCGATCGCCGAGTTGGAGGCCGCATACGCCGAGGGCTCCATCGACACACCCTCGGGCGATTCGTGGTCGAGCATGACATCCGCGCAACGACGTGCCGCCGTGGATGCGCGACGTCTCGCCTATCTGTCGCACGCGCCGGTGAACTGGTGCCCGGGGCTCGGCACGATCCTCGCCAACGAGGAGGTCACCGCCGACGGTCGCAGCGACATCGGCAACTATCCGGTGTTCAAGAAGAACATGCGTCAGTGGATGATGCGCATCACGTCCTACGCCGACCGGCTGCTCGACGATCTCGACCGTTTGGACTGGCCCGAGCCGATCAAGTTGATGCAGCGCAACTGGATCGGCCGCAGCGAGGGTGCCCGCGTGGACTTCGGCTCGCACGCCGGAATCATCACCGTCTTCACCACACGGCCGGACACCTTGTTCGGTGCCACCTTCATGGTGCTGGCTCCCGAGCATCCCCTGGTGGAAGCACTCACCACGCCCGACAATCGCGACGCGGTGCACGCGTATCGGGACGCGGCCGCGGCCAAGGACTCGATCGATCGCCAGGACGAGACCCGCGAGAAGACCGGGGTGTTCACGGGCTCGTACGCCGTGAACCCGGTGAACGGGGCACGTATCCCCGTCTGGGTCGCGGACTACGTCCTGATGGGCTACGGGACCGGCGCGATCATGGCCGTGCCCTGCGGCGACCAACGCGACTTCGAATTCGCCCGTCGGTTCGGACTCTCCATTCCTGCGATCCAACAACCGCCGTCGGAATGGTTCGAGACCCGAGAACTCCCGATCCAGTCCGGCTCCGCCGTGGACACGAGTGCGTGGTCCGAGGCCTTCGTCGGCGACGGCGCCTACATCAACTCCTCGAACGACGGTGTCTCCCTGGACGGCATCGCCTCGATCGAGGAAGGCAAGCGCCTCATGAACGACTGGCTCGCGACCAACGGGCACGGCGAAGCGACCATCAACTTCAAACTGCGCGACTGGCTCTTCAGCCGTCAGCGCTACTGGGGCGAGCCGTTTCCCATCGTGTACGACGAGGACGATCAACCCGTCGCCCTTCCCGAGTCGATGCTGCCGGTCCTCCTGCCGGAACTGGAGGACTTCAAGCCCCAGGCCCTCGACCCCAACGACGACGTCACCGACCCCATTCCTCCGCTGGCCCGGAGCGCGGAATGGCGCGAGGTCACCCTCGATCTCGGTGACGGACCGCGAACGTACCGTCGTGAGATCAACGTCATGCCGCAGTGGGCCGGGTCGTGCTGGTACGAACTGCGCTATCTCGATCCGACCAATCAGGATCGTTTCGTCGATGCCGCCGTCGAGAAGTACTGGATGGGGCCCGCCGACGGTGGCAACGGAACCACCGGGCACACCTGGGGCGTGCCCGATCTCTACGTGGGCGGCGCCGAGCATGCCGTCCTGCATCTGCTGTACGCCCGCTTTTGGCACAAGGTCCTCTTCGATCTCGGCCACGTGTCCAGTTCGGAACCCTTCCATCGACTCTTCAATCAGGGGTACGTGCAGGCGTACGCGTACCGCGATCCGCGGGGTCAAGCGGTCCCCGCCGCCGAGGTCGAGGAAAGCGACGGCAAGTACTTCTACGACGGTGAAGAGGTCGCTCGCGAATACGGCAAGATGGGCAAGAGCCTGAAGAACAT